>CAMWQK010000106.1 GCA_947176445.1 uncultured Clostridia bacterium
GGTGCGAATCTTCCTCCTCACCGATGGGCGTTTCCAGCGAAACGGGATCCTGTGCAATCTTCTGAATTTCACGCACACGCTCCACGGGCACTTCCATTGCGACCGCGAGTTCCTCGGGCGTGGGCTCTCTGCCGTTCTCCTGCAAGAGCATGCGCGAGACGCGGGTGAGCTTGTTGATCGTCTCCACCATGTGTACGGGGATACGGATGGTGCGCGCCTGATCGGCAATCGCACGCGTGATCGACTGGCGGATCCACCAGGTCGCATACGTCGAGAACTTGAAGCCCTTCTGGTAGTCGAACTTCTCGACCGCCTTCATGAGCCCTAAGTTTCCCTCCTGAATGAGGTCGAGGAAGAGCATTCCGCGCCCTACGTACCGCTTTGCAATGGAGACGACAAGGCGCAAATTTGCCTCCGAAAGGCGCTTTTTCGCCGCTTCGTCGCCCTCCTGCATGAGCCGCGCGAGTTCGATCTCCTCGTCGCCCGAAAGGAGCGGCACTTTACCGATGTCCTTTAAGTACATCTTGACGGGATCGTCCAGCCCGATGTCCGAGAGCGCCTGTTCGAAGAGCTCGCGATCGCGCGCGTCCTCGTCGAAGATGATGATCCCCATGTCGGGCAAGGTCTTGTAGACCTGCTCCATCTGCACGGGGCTGAGCTCGTATTTTTCGAGCGCGTCGCACAGCGCGTTGGTGGAGATACTCCCCTTCATTTTGTACTGCGCCGCAATACTCTCGATGAGTTCTCCAAGTTGTTGATCGGTTACGTTCATAGTTTATCCTCCGTCTTTATCTGACGTTCTTCAATTTTTTCATCCACTCGTTGATACAGGCGAGTATTTCCCCGCGCTCCTCGCGCGAGCTTGTTTTTTCAAATTCCTCTCTCGCCCGCGCAATGCGTTGTTCGAGAGAGCGCCTTTCCAACGTCTTTAAGCAGTCGTTGAAGAACTGCTCCGCCTTCTCCCCGTCGAGGTTGTCCCCGTAGTCGAGGTTGAGCACGCGCGAGATATCCGCTTCGCTGAGCGGTCCGTCCGGCTGCAATAAGTCGAACAGTCCGCTGGGGCGGATCTTGCCCGCATCCCTGCCGTCCGCAATAAAGTCTGCGATCGCCTGATGCGGCTCGCTCTCAAATCCGATGCGCTCCACCGCGCAGTTTTTTGCATACGGCTTATCGAAGAGACACGCAGCGAGCACAAAGAGCGCCGCCTTCGTTCCCCGATCCTCCTGCTCCATCTGCGGGATACGCTCGGGGGTAGGCGTCTCCGCCTTCTCGGGCAATGCGTCGAGATCGCGCACGAGCGCGGAATAGCTGACTTTTGCGACCTCGGAAATGCGCTTTAACAGCTCTTCCCGCTCCGTCGCACTCTCCGCTTCCCGCACGATCGCAAGCGCTTCCTTCACGAAGTCCCGCCGCTCGTCCGTGCGCGAAAGATCGTATTTGAGTTTTGTCGCGTGAATGCGGAAATCGATGAGCGGCATTGCGTTATCGAGGCACTTCTGATACCCCTCCGCGCCACTGCTCTTGATCACTTCATCGGGATCGAGCCCCTCGGGCATGGGCACAACGCGAACGCGAATGCCCTCGTCTTTCAGAATGTCAAGCCCGCGCAGGTTTGCCTTTTGCCCCGCAAAGTCACCGTCGTAGCTGATAAATACCTGATCGGAATAGCGCTTGCACAGCCGCGCCTGCTCCTTGGTGAGCGACGTTCCCATGCTCGCAACGACGTTGCGAAAGCCCGCCTCGTACAGCGAGATCGCGTCCATATACCCCTCGACCATGATGAGCGAGGAGAGAGCGCCCGCACGCTTTTCCTTTTTGACGAGGTTGATATTATAGAGATTTTTGCTCTTGTTGAAGAGCACCGTCTCCTTTGTGTTCTTGTATTTTGCGCGATCGGTCTTCTTCATCACCCGACCGCCGAAAGCGATGACTTCGTCTAAGTTGTTGATGACGGGGAAGATGAGCCGCCCGCCCAGAGAGTCGATGATCCGCCCTTCCTCCGTCTTGGCGCACGCGCCGCTTCCCTCGCACTCCTCGGGCGTATACCCCTTACCTAAGAGATATTCGGGCAGGGAGAAATAGTCGAGCGATGCGCCCAGCCCGAACCGCTTTGCGGTGGACGTTGCGATCCCGCGCTTTGCAAGATAGTTGAGGTGCTCTTCCGCCCGCCCCGAATAGAGATTGGAAAGATAGAACCGCGCCGTATCGTGCATGAGCGATAGGAGCCTGTCCTTCTTACGCTTTTTCTCCGCCGTCTCCTCGGCAGATTTATCGTCAAAAACAGGCACTTCCATTCCTGCGCGCTTTGCAAGAATTTGCACCGCCTGCATAAAGTCTACGTTTTCGTACTCCTTGATGAAGCCAATGACGTCGCCCGAAGTGCCGCAGCCGAAGCAGTGATAGAACCCCTCGGGACTGACGGAGAAAGACGGCGTCTTTTCGTGATGGAACGGGCAGCAAGCCCAGTAACTGTTGCCCCTGCGATCGAGCTTGATGTACGAGCCGAGCACTTCGGCAATATCGTTCTTGATCTTTAACTTACCAATAAACTCGGAGAAATTCGCGTCCTTCATACGCTGCCCTCCCGCGGGACGAACAGCGTTTTGAATACCGAGATCGCGTATTTATCCGTCATGGACGACAGATAGTCGCACACCGCGCGATCGACGTTCCCCTCTTTCACCGTCGCAAAGTAGAGCGGCGGGAGCTCCTCAGGGCGTCCCATGAAGTATGTATACAGCTCTGTGAGCATGCGTTCCGCACTCTCCTGTATGAGCTTGTTGGCGCGTTCGTATACGTGCTCGAACATAAAGCTGCGGAGCGCGTCGAGCGCCTGCGCCTTTTCGTCCGACATCTTTACGAACGGCTGCTCGTTGGAGTGATGGAAAATATCGAGGATCGCGGTATTGATGCGCTCGCTCGTATCCCGCCCGAACACCTCAACGGCGTCTTTTGGAAGCTCTTCCGCCTTCAAAAATCCCGCGCGGATCGCATCCTCGATGTCATGATTGATATAGGCGATCCGGTCGGCGAGGGAGACTGCCGCGCCTTCGAGCGTTGCGGGTTTGCCGCTCTTCGTATGGTTGACGATCCCGTCGCGCACCTCGAAAGTGAGGTTTAACCCCTTCCCGTCCTTTTCGAGCACGTCTACAACGCGGAGCGACTGCTCGCTGTGCTTAAAGCCGTTTGGCGAGAGCTTGCTCAGCACCCGCTCGCCCACGTGCCCGAACGGCGTGTGCCCGAGATCGTGCCCGAGCGAGATCGCCTCGGTAAGGTCTTCGTTGAGGGAGAGCCCGCGCGCGATCGAACGGGCGATCTGGCTCACGTCGAGCGTGTGCGTCAGGCGGGACATATAGTGATCGCCGTCGGGTGCAAAGAAAACCTGTGTCTTGTTTTTCAGCCGCAGAAACGCTTTGGAATAGATGATACGGTCTCTGTCCCGCTGGAACTCGGTGCGCAGCGTACAGGGCTCTTCCTGTCTCACCCGCCCCGCACTCTCCGCCGACTTCTTCGCATACGGCGACAGAAACGCGTTTTCTTTTTCATACGTTTTTTGTTTCATCCCCTATTATTTCGTAAAAAATAAAAAAACTCCTCTATTTTTGAGAAGTTTTTGCTATTTTTCTGTTTTTCAGATATAAAATCCGCCGTTGACGCCGAGCGTCTGCCCCGTGATATAGGGCGAAGTCGCAAGGAAATAAATTGCCTCGGCAACTTCCCGCGCCGTCCCGAACCGCCCGAGCGGAATTTCCTCTTTAAGCGCCGAGCGGTCGCTTTCCGATAAGTGCGCGTTCATGTCTGTATCGATCACGCCGGGGCATACGCAGTTGACGGTGATGTTCGACGGCGCAAGCTCCTTTGCGAGTGCCTTGGAAAAGGCAATCACCGCGCCCTTGGACGCCGAATATACGCTCTCGCAGCTCGCACCCGTCTCCCCCCACACGGAAGAGACGTTGACGATCGCCCCGCCCTTTTCGAGCATCTTTTTGACCGCGTGCTTCGCCGTTAAAAACGCGCCGCCCGCATTCACGTTCATCACCCGCTCCCATGCGGAAAACGGGGTATCCTGCACCAGATTAAAATAGGCAATCCCTGCGTTGTTGACGAGTACGTCGAGCGAGGAAAAACCGTCTAAAACGCGCTTCACGTCCGCTTCGTTTGCAACGTCGGCGAGGAGAAACTTCACTTCGGGCAGAAGCTCTTTCGCCCGTTTCATCGTCTCCTCATGCGCGCAGACCGCCGTCCCGT
>CAMWQK010000107.1 GCA_947176445.1 uncultured Clostridia bacterium
CCGCCGCCGGAGCCTCCCGAACCGCCACTGCCCCCCGAGCTGCCGCCCGCGGAAGTCTCCTGTTCGATGGCGCGCACGTACGGCATGTATGCGCTGTGCGATGCGCCGTAGTACCCGATGGAGAAGTCTTTGAGCGTGTTCTTCATCACCTTGCCCGACTTTTCGGAGGCGTCGGAGAACAGCTTTTCAATGGCAAGCGAGGACGCGTCGTCGATGGCGCTCTTCGAGGAGATGAGCTCCTCCGCCTTCCCTTCGCAGACGGCGAGCAGACAGCTGTCCGACATGTACTCGTTGCGCAGGAAATAGTCGAGGCAGCAGAACACGTCTTTTTTCGCCGTCTCCTCGCCGATGACGACAAGGTTACAGAACACGAGCTTGGGTACCCAGCCCGTCTTGGCGTAGATTTCGCCGAACGCGTCGGCAACGGTCAGGCCCTCGCCCGAGACTTCCACGCTCGAGGTGCCGCCCGTCGTTCTGTCCGTGCCCTTGGGAACGGCGATCTGCGCGGTGACGGTGAAGGTGGTGTCCTCTCTGTCCACGCCCGCCGCGAGGATGATCGCCGTCTTCTGAATGTCCACGAGCCCGAAGTCGTTGGAAAAGAATGCGACAAGGATGAGCGCAAAGAGCAGCACGAAGATCTTCAAGGGGACGGTGCGGTAAAATTTAAGAAACCTTTCGTTTTTCACGGGGTGACCTCCTGAGTAGCAAGCAGAGCAAGGGAAGAAGCACGCAGAACGCGGGGAAGATCCAGAACAGCGTTCTTGTGAGCAGATTGCTCACGGTTGCGTAGTTGAAATCGAGCACGATCGAGACGACGAGCATGACGAGGTTGACGCCCACGGCATAAAGCGGCGTTGCTACCTTGTTGCCGCCGAACGCGCGGTTCATGCAGTCCACGCCCGCGTGCAGCGGCAGAGTGCAGAAATACGCCATGACGAGCGCGATCGCATAGATGAAGATATAGTCGATTCTGCCCATCGCGGTGATCGCGGAGAAGTATTTGCTCGTCTTGGAAAACGCGAAGAGCTGGCGCAGCGAGAGCTCCTCGAAGATCCCGTAAAAGATCGCAAGGAATAAGAGGATCGCAAGTCCGCCCAGGAGATAGAAGAGTGCAGATTTCCACGCCATATTCTTTTTGTATTCGAACTTTCCCATGAGGCAGAGAATGAGCGCGGAGTCGTAGAACCAGCTCATCGTGTACGCCCCCGCGGAGACGATGGACTTTGCGCCCGAAGCGCCGACGGGCAGGAGCGCGCCGAAGTCTGCGCTGCCGAAGGAAAATGCGATAATTCCGATGAATGATACGATCGAGATGGGCGCGAGCAGATCCCATACCCGCCCGAAGGAGGAGATGGGCGTCGCGCAGATATAGATCGAGAACAGGAAGAAGGGCGAGAACACGAGGAGCGAGGGGAGCGTGTCGTAGAACACGCTCTGCACGAGCAGCTTCTGTTCGAGCAGGGGCATGAGCGCGGCAAAGAAGAGGAAGAGCGCAAAGAGCGCCGTCAGCACTTTGGCGACAATCCTGCCGAACGTGTAGTCGAGTAAGTCGTACAGCTGTTTGTTCGAGCGGGAGAGCAGCATGACGATGAAAATCATGCCCGCCTGAATGAGAATATTTGCGGCGGCGGGAATGAGCAGGTCGTTTTTCGCGTCGTGCACGAGGTGCGTGGGCATGAGAATGAGCTTGCCGACGGGCATGATGCACGCGAGCAGAAAATACAGCTGTCTCGAAGAAATTTTAGCCATTTTTATACCTCCGTCTGTTGGGGCTCTTGAGGGTGCGCGGCCGCGTTTCGAGCGAGCCGAGGTTGTACTTTATGATGGAATCGCGCAGGTCTCTTCTCACGAGCGGTGAGAAGGGCGCGAGCACGGGGGTATCGAAGTTATCGCTCGTCACCATATAGAAGAGGATAAACGCCGAGGCGAGAATAATGCCGTACGTGCCGACGCTCCCTGCAATGAGCAGCATGGCGAGCCGCACCACGCTCGTGATCTCGATGAGGTTGGGCACGGCGTACAGCCCGATCCCGCTGAATGCAATGATGATGATCGCGGGGGTGGAGACGAAGCCCGCGCTCACCGCCGTCTCGCCGAGCACGAGCGCGCCCACGACGGACAGCGCCATGCCGACGTACTTCGGCATTCGGATACTCGCCTCGTTCAATACTTCGAGCACGAACAGCACGAGTAGCATTTCGAGCGAGGGCGAGAAGGGAATATCCCGAATGCTCCCCGCAATGGTTAGCAGCAGTTTTATGGGAAAGAGCTGCAATTTGAACAGCTGCGCCGACACGTAGAACGCGGGAAGGTAAATGGCAACGAGCAGGGATAAAAGGCGCAGAACGCGCGTAAACGTGGCGCGGTAGGCGGGCACGAAGTAGTCCTCGCTCGACTGGAAATCCTCCACGATCAGATAGGGCACGGTGAGCGCGATGGGCGAGCCGTCTACGATGATCCCGACGCGCCCTTCCGCGATCTTTGCGCAGAAGATATCCGGCTTTTCCGTCGTCCCCACCTGTTTCAGGAGCGAGTACGGACGGCTGGATAAGAAGTGCGTTAAATACGAACTGTCGGGAATGATGTCGATATCGATGCCCTGCAGTTTCTTCTTGACTTCCTCGACCGTCTTTTTCGGGGTCGTGCCTTCCAGCCAGCAGATGGCAACGTTCGTGACCGATCGCCGCCCGATCGTGAGAATATGAAAGCGCAGCTCGGGCGTCTTTAACCGCCTGCGCACGAGCGAGGTGTTGATCTTCAAGTCCTCGATAAATCCTTCACGAGGACCCTTCACCGCAACGTCCGTCGAGGGCTCGGCAATGGCGCGCGCAAATACCTTCTTTACGCCTGTGATGAGTGCCTCGTCCATTCCCTCAAAGAGGAGAATGGGATTGCCTGCGAGCACCTCCTCGGTGAGTTTATTGAGGTCGGTCTCCTTTCTCAGCTCTGCGGAAGTGATGTGCTTCCCCACTTCCTCTGCGGTTGCCTTCCCCTCGTAGTTGAGAAGGGGGCGAATGACCTGTTCGCCGAGCAGCTCCTTATCCGAAATCGCGTCCGCATAGACGACGGTAAACGCAAGCCCGTTTGTTGCCTCGAAGGAGAAGGTGAGAATGTCCTCCGCCGGCATCATTTCTTTGAGCGTCTTTACGTCCTTTTCGAGTTTTCCCGTAATTTTCATAACAGGAGTATGAGAGAAGACAAATTTTTTATGCGCTGACGGGCGGATAAGCTACGCATATCATTACCGTATTTACAGATAATATAGAAAAACCGCGCGGCGTAAAAGCCGCGCGGAAAACGGGTTATTCCTTTACCGAGCAGATGAGCTCGCTCAAAACCTTTACATACGCCTTTCGCTCGATGCTTGAAAGCTCCGCCGTGCAATACTCGGTGAGCCCCTGCGTTAAAAACGCCGTGAGCGCGTCACCCGTCAGTTCCTTTCCGCCCTCATACAGGGCGGCAGCCGCCTCTTCCGCCCGTCCGTCCGTCACGAGTTCGCGGAGCACGGGAAGAAGGGGAGATAGGGCGACCGTCTCCTCGTTCGGCTTTTTGCGGACGAATTGCTCGTACACGTTGTAGTAGAGCGTCGCGGCGCAGCCGCTCGCAAAGCCGCCTTCGAGGATCTCGGTAAGTTCGCTCGGGAAATTGAGTTCGCCGCCCGTGCCGATCGCGCGGTACGCGGTAAAGAGCGCAACGCCGAGCACGAACGGCAGAAAGACGTACAGTCGGTGCGGCAAACGTTTTAACACCGTTTTTTTGAGCAGGGAGGTCAAGAGCGACACTCCCAACGCGAGGAGGAGCGTGTCCGCATGAAAGAGGCGGAACGCGCTGAAATACTGTGATATTGTCATATGCCTGTCCTTTCCCCGCCGCAGAGTAAGGATATCATACATTTGCGGGCGGCAGGGCGGTGCATGACACAAAAAAACGGATATAGCTTGACAGGACGGCGGTAAAATGATATACTTATCATTGCGAGGTGACTATGACGGATTTTCGGGAACAGAAAAAATGTCGCGGGTGTGAAAGACCACTCGATTTTAACCTTGCCAAAAACGGGGTTTTAATTTGTCCGTATTGCGGGACGATGCACGTCGCTCCGCTTGCAACAGACGAGGCGCTTGCCGCCGCGGAGGAAGAGGCGCTCTCCCCCGCAGATCGCAGAAAGCGCGCCGAGGCGGAGCGTTTACGTAAAGAAAAGGAAAAAGAGGCGGCAAAACAACAGGAAATTCTGCG
>CAMWQK010000108.1 GCA_947176445.1 uncultured Clostridia bacterium
ATATTGTATTTCGCGCCGTAGTCGTAGAGGACGACCTTCTTTCCCTTTCCGCTGCCGTGCGTGACCGCCTGCGTCTGCGTGACCGACTTGACTGCGTCCCTCACGCGGTAGCGGTTAAGCTGCGAAAAATCGGTGAGCGGCTTGAAGGTGATCGCCGCGTTCATCACGCCCGCTTCGCGCACCGTACGCGTGAGCTCGCGCGTATCGATCCCGTACACGCCGGGGATATTCTGCTCCTTCAAAAAGCTGTCGAGCGTCGTCTCACTGCGGAAGTTGGAGGGCGCATCGCACTTCTCCCGTACAATGTAAGCCGTGATCCAGCTCTTTCTGCTCTCGAAATCGGGCGGGATCACGCCGTAGTTTCCGATGAGCGGGAACGTCTGCGTGACGATCTGACCGTAATAGCTGGGATCGGTGAGCGTTTCGAGATATCCCGTCATGCCCGTGGTGAACACGAGCTCGCCGATGACCTCGCGTGCCGCGCCGAAGAGGCGTCCTTCGAACACCTTTCCGTTTTGCAGTGTTACATAAACCTTTTTATCCATGCCTGTATCGTCCTTCCGTTTTTCTATTTCGCGTTATTTCATGAGCTTGCACATCACAGCCTTCTGTGCGTGCAGGCGGTTTTCTGCCTCTTCGAAGATCTCGTTTGCGTGCGCCTCGAACACGTCCGCCGTGATCTCCTCGCCGCGGTGTGCGGGCAGGCAGTGCTGAACCATCGCGTCGCTCTTTGCAAGGCGCATGTTGTCTGCATTCACCTGATAGCCCTTGAATGCCTTGATGCGCTTCTCTTTCTCCTCTTCCTGCCCCATCGAAGCCCATACGTCCGTATAGACGATGTCGGCACCGCGCATCGCGTCCTCCACGCTCTCGGTGATCTCCACCTCGCCGTTCTCCTTCGCCCACTTCGTGAGTTCCCGATCGGGCTCGTAGCCCTTCGGGCAGGCGATCGAGAACTTCATGCCCGTTCTGACGCATCCGACCATGAGCGAGTTCGCCATGTTATTTCCGTCGCCGATGAAGCAGAGCTTGAGCCCCTTAAACGAGCCCTTGCATTCGCGGATCGTCATGAGGTCGGCAAGCACCTGACAGGGATGGCAATAGTCGGTCAGCCCGTTGATGATGGGAATGCTGCCGTACTTTGCAAGATCCTCCACCTCTTTCTGCTCGAAGGTGCGGATCATGATCCCGTCGAGATAGCGCGATAAGACGCGCGCCGTATCCTCTACCGGCTCGCCCCGCCCGATCTGTAAATCGCGATTGGAGAGGAAGAGCGCATAGCCGCCGAGCTCGTACATGCCCACCTCGAAGGAGACGCGCGTACGCGTGGACGACTTCTGGAAAATCATACCCAGCTTCTTGCCCTTCAAATATTCTCCGGGAATACCGTTCTTACGCTCGTACTTCAACTGGTCTGCCAGATTGAGTACCGATAAAATCTCCTCTCTCGAGAGATCTGCGAGTTTCAAAAGATGCTTCATGCCTTTAATACCTCCCTAAGTATCGTTAAACCTTCATCGATTTCCGTCTTTCCTATATTCAGCGGCGGAACAATCCGCAACCGATCGTGCGCCGTCAAAACGAGCAAACCCTTTTTGAGACACGCCTTGGCGATCTCCTTCGGGCTCTTATCGATGCTCAGCCCGATCATCAGCCCGAGACCCGTGACTTCCTTCACGCCGTCGATGGCTCTGAGCTTGGTGCGCATATATTCGCTCTTTGCACGCACTTCCATGAGGCACTCCTCGTCGAGCCGCTCAAGGACGTTGACCGCACCCGCACAGCACACGGGATTGCCGCCGAACGTCGAGCCGTGGTCGCCCGCCGTGAGCACGTGCTCCGTCTTATGGAAGAAGAGACACGCGCCGATGGGAAGCCCTCCGCCTAAGCCCTTCGCCGTCGTTACGATGTCGGGTGAAATTCCGTATTGTTCGTATGCGTACAAGGTGCCCGTTCTGCCGTTGCCCGTCTGCACCTCGTCGCAGATGAGCAGGATATCGTTCTCCTTGCAGTACGCTTCGAGTGCCTTTACAAAATTCTTATCGAGCGCGTTGACGCCGCTCTCCCCCTGCACGCATTCGATGATGACGGCGCATGCCTTGCCGTCTGCCGCCTTCTTGATCGCGTTAATATTCGCATCGGCAGAGACGACCTCGGGCACGAACGGATCGAAGTATTTATGGAAGCTGTCCTGCCCCGTTGCAGTGAGTGTGAACAGCGTTCTCCCGTGGAAGCTACCGTTGAGGCTTATGATCCTGCTCCGCCCCGCGCCGTACTTTTCGAAGGAGTACTTTCTCGCCGCCTTCAACGCGCACTCGTTCGCCTCTGCGCCCGAATTGCCGAAGAACACGCGACGCGCGCCCGTCTTTTCGCAGAGGAGCTCCATGAGCTTTGCCTGCGGCTCGCAATAGTAATAGTTGCTGACGTGCTGAATCTTATTCAGCTGGTCGATGACCGCGCTCTTCCACCCCTCGTCGCATGCGCCGAAAATATTGACGGCGATCCCCGCACCGAAGTCGATATATTCCTTCCCCTCGGTGTCGACGAGCGTCGCACCTTTTCCACCCACAAATGCAACGGGAAAGCGGGCAAACACCTCCGCGCCGTAAGCATCGTCTAAATTTTTGATCTGGTCGAAATTCATATTGATACCTTCTAACCGTGAAAAGGGACTGATTAAAAAATCAGTCTCCCTTCAAAAACATTGTCCCCATACCTTCGTCGGAGAATAATTCAAGTAAAACGGAATGGTTGACCCGTCCGTCCGTAATAAATACGCGGTTGACGCCGTTGCGGATCGCCTCCAAACAGCAGTTGACCTTGGGGATCATGCCCCCCGAAATAATGCCCTCTTTAATGAGCGACGGAATGTCGGACACGAACACCTTACGAATTAAGCTGTTCTCATCGTCCTTATCCTTCAAAAGTCCCTTGGTATCCTTCATCAGAATCAGACTCTCCGCCTTCAACGCGCCCGCAATCTCGGCAGCGGCAGTATCGGCGTTGACGTTGTAGATATTCCCCTCGTCGTCATACCCGACGGTAGAGATAACGGGAAGATATCCCGCGTTCAGACAATCTTCAATGACCTCGGTCTTGACGGTCTGTATCTCGCCGACAAACCCGAGCTCCTCACTCTGTTTTTTGCACAGGAGCATGTTTCCGTCGATGCCGCAGAGCCCGACCGCCTTCGCACCCATCGCGCCGAGCATGTGCACGAGCGACTTGTTTACCTTGCCCGCAAGTACCATGCGGACGACTTCCGCCGTCTCCTCATCGGTATAGCGCAGTCCGCCGACAAACTTGGATTCGATCCCCATGCGTTTGAGCGTCTGCGAGATCTCGGGTCCGCCGCCGTGCACGAGCACGACCTTGATCCCCACAAACCGCAGCCAGGTGAGATCGCGCATGACCGACCACTTGAAATCGTCGCCGAGCATGGCGTTTCCGCCATACTTGACGACAAGAATTTTATTCTGATATTTTTCGATGTAGGGCATTGCTTCTAAGAGAAGCTCCGCCTGTTGCTGTTTGTCAATCACGTTCTGTAATCTCCGTTGATTTTCACGTAGTCGTATGTAAGGTCGCACCCCCACGCCGTCGCACCGTAGCGCCCGTCGTGGAGCTGAACGTCGATGACGATCTCGTCCTCTTTGAGCACCTCTTTGGCGTGCTCCTCGGAAAACTCGATCCCTCTGCCGTTCACGCAGACGGGCAGCTCGCCCGCCTTCGATCGGAAGGTAACGGCGATCTTATCGATATCGAGGTTCGCGCCCGAATAGCCGAGCGCGCACAGAACCCGCCCCCAGTTGGCGTCCGCACCGAACATCGCCGACTTAAAGAGGTTGGAATTGATGACTGACTTTGCCGAAAGGCGCGCGTCCTTTTTGCTCTTTGCCCCGCTCACTCTGCATTCGATGAGTTTGGTCGCGCCCTCGCCGTCCCGCGCGAGCATTCTGCACAGCGTCGAAGTGACCGTATGCACCGCCTCACAGAACTTTTTATAATCGGCGTTTGCCGTGGTGATCTCACTGTTTCCCGCAAGTCCGCTCGCCATGATGCAGAGCGTATCGTTCGTCGAAGTGTCGCGATCGACGGAGAGCATATTCAACGAATTTTTCACGTCGTTCGAAATCGCCTTTTGCAGCATCTCGGAGGAGATATTTGCGTCCGTCGTGATGAACATGAGCATCGTCGCCATGTTCGGGCAAATA
>CAMWQK010000109.1 GCA_947176445.1 uncultured Clostridia bacterium
ATAGAAATACAGTCCGATCTGATTGATTTTAAGCGTGACCGAATAGCCGAAGTCCGTTTGGGTCATGGGAAACTCCTCTGTTCCCTCCCCGTCACGGAAGATAATCAGTGAACAAAGAGCGGCGGAGAAGTGATCCTCTCCGCTGTGCTCTCTATAAATATTTAAGGTCAGTTTGCTTGAACGCGCAACCGCGCCGACAACGCTCTTGCATGCGGGATCAAGCGGTGAATAATAGAAACTCATTACAGAAACTCTAATGTATATAAATCAATTATTTATCGATACTCTTCAAATGCCAGATACGGTCTGCATACTCGCGGATACTTCTGTCCGCCGAGAAATAGCCCGCTGCGGCAATGTTGCGGAGCGACTTTCTGTTCCACTCCGTCTTGTCATTGCGGTACAGATTGCTCATTTCGTTCTGTGTCTTGACGTACGACTCGTAGTCCGCAAGGCACATATACGGGTCGGCGACGGGATGCCGGCGCAACAGGTAATTTGCGATCTCCGCAAACGACGTGCCGTTGAACCCGACAATGAGCGATTCAATGACCTTTCTCATCGCAAAATCCTGATTGTAGTAGGAACTCGAATTATAGCCGTTGCGCCAGATCTCGTCCACTTCCTGCGCTTTCAGACCGAAGATGAAGATGTTATCAAGCCCCACGTGCTCCGACATTTCGACGTTCGCGCCGTCCAAAGTTCCGATCGTAAGCGCGCCGTTGATCATGAACTTCATGTTTCCCGTTCCGCTCGCTTCCTTACCGGCAAGTGAAATCTGCTCGGAAATTTCCGATGCAGGCATCAACTTTTCGCTCATGGTGACATTATAGTTCTCCATGTAGACGACGTTGAGCTTCTCGTTGATCTTCGGGTTTTTGCGGATATCCTCAGACAGGAAGCAGATAAGCTTCATGATCTGTTTTGCCATTTCATAGCCCGCTGCCGCCTTCGCGCCGAAGATATACGTCTTGGGCAGAATATCCGCATCGGGATTTTCGCGCAACGTATTATAATCGGAAATGATATGCAGAACGTTCAGAAGCTGGCGCTTATACTCGTGCATGCGCTTTGCCTGCACGTCGAACACCGTATTCGGGTCGATGATCACGCCCTGATACTTCTTGGCGTAATTCGCAAACTCCACTTTCTTCTGCATTTTGATCGCATCGAGCCGTTTTAATACGCTCTCATCGTTCTCAAACTTCTTGAAATCAGCAAGTTTGGATGCATCCTTTGCATAGCCCGTGCCGATACACTCGTCGAGCAAGGCACAGAGCTCGGGATTGGACTGGTTCAGCCAACGCCGATGCGCAATACCGTTTGTCACGTTTGTGAACTTCTCGGGCGTGTAATCGTAGAAATCTTTGAAGATGCTCTCTTTGATGATATCGCTGTGCAGACCCGAAACGCCGTTGACGCTGTGGCTGCCCATCACGCAGAGATTTGCCATGCGTACGGTATTGTGCGACATGATCGCCATGCGGGAAATCTTATCCCACTGACCGGGGAACGCGTTCCAAAGATCCTCGCAGAAGCGGCGGTTGATCTCCTTCAAAATGCCGTAGATACGCGGCAGACGGCGGGCAACAAGCTCTTCCGACCACGTTTCGAGTGCCTCAGCAAGCACCGTATGGTTGGTATACGCACACGTCGCCGTCGTGATATTCCATGCGGTGTCCCAGTCGAAATAGTTGTCGTCGACTAAAATCCTCATGAGCTCGGGAATGGCGAGCGCGGGATGCGTATCGTTGATATGAATTGCCGCCATCTGCGGTAACAGCGACAGCGAGCCGTAGCGACGCTTGTGATCGCTCACAATACACTGCAACGACGCCGATACAAGAAAATATTGCTGTTTTAAGCGCAGAGACTTGCCCTCATAGTGATTATCGGACGGATACAGAACCTTGGAAATGAGCTCCGCCTCGTTGTTCTCGCGCATGACAGCATCGTAATTGCCCTGCGAAAAGAGTTGCATGTCGAACTTCTGCACGGAGCGAGCGCGCCATAAGCGCAACACGCTGACCGCCTTGGAGTCCGCGCCCGAGACCATCATGTCGTACGCGATCGCCTCCACTTCCTTGGCGTTCTTATAGATGGTCTCCATGCCGTGATCCGTCCAACGCTCTTCGAGTTCTCCGTCAAAGCGCACGACGAACTGTTTATCGCTGCGCTGCGTCAGCCAGCACTCGCCGCCCGGAAGCCATACATCGGGCAATTCGATCTGCCAGCCGTCGACGATCTTCTGCTTGAAAAGACCGAACTGATAACAAATGGAGAAGCCCATTGCGGGATAGTTTTGCGTTGCGAGCCCGTCGAGGAAGCAGGCGGCAAGCCGACCGAGTCCCCCATTTCCAAGCCCTGCATCGGGCTCCTGCTCGTACAAGTCTTCCAGCGTCGTCTTATAGCTCTTGACTGCCGCTTCGAACACGTCGCGTATCCCGAGATTGTAGAGGCTGTTTTTCAGCGACCGCCCCATCAGGAATTCCATGCAGAGGTAGTACACGCGCTTGGCACGCGCCGACTTCGTCTTGTTGTGGAATTGCTGTCTCTTCTCGAGCATCAGATCTTTTACGCTCATGACTACGGCCTTATAGATCTGCTCGCGGGTTGCCTCTTTGGGTGTTACGCCGAAATAACGCGTCAATTTCCCGTCGATCATCTGTTTTGCTGTTTGTTGCGTTAACTTCTCCATTCTGCTTTTGCTCCAAAAACTGTCTTAAATTTTATTTCAAAAGTCCCTCGTAAAGTCCTTCGTAGTACGTTGCGGACTTCGCCCAGGTGAAATCTGTCGTCATTGCCTTCTTCACAAGCGCCGACCATGCCTTTTCGTCCTGATAGACGTTGAGCGCCTCGCCCAGAACGTAGAGCATGTCGTACGCGTTATAGTCGTGGAAAGTAAATCCGTTTCCGCCCGCACCGTAGGGAGAAATACTGTCGCGCAGTCCCCCCGTCTCGCGGACGAGCGCCACCGTACCGTAGCGGGAAGCGATCATCTGCGAAAGTCCGCACGGCTCGCTCTTGCTCGGCATTAAGAAGATATCTGCGCCCGAATAGATCTTGCGGGAAAGATCAGCGTTGAAGGAAATGATCGAGACGACCTTCCCCACGTACCTGCGTGCGAGATCGGTAAAATAGTTCTCATACATGGAATCGCCCGTGCCGAGCAATACAAACTGCACGTCGCCGCGAAGCGCCTGCTCGATGACTTCCTTCACGAGGTCGAGCCCCTTATGCGATACAAGGCGGGTGATCATGGCGATAATGGGCGTGCGCGGCTTGATCGGGAGATTGAGCATGCGCTGCAACTCCTCTTTGCACTTTGCCTTATTTTCGGGATGCTCCGCACTGTAATTTGCGAACAACGATTTATCCGTCTCCGGATCGTAGTAGTCGGGATCGATCCCGTTTAAGATACCGCAGAGCTTAAATTCGTTTCTGCGAATAATCCCGTCGAGCCCGTGCGCGTAGTACGGATCCTTGATCTCCCCCGCATACGTGGGAGAGACGGTCGAGAACCGCTCGCAGCACTCGATCGCGCCCTTCATGAGGTTGATGCAGCGATCGTATTCAACGAGGTTTTTGAACTGATAGGAAATTCCGAACAGATCCTCGAGGATATCGAGAGAATATTTGCCCTGATATTCGATGTTATGAATGGTAAACACCGCGCGGATAAACTGATACTCCGGACGGAAGCAATAGATCGTCTTTAAGTACAGCGCCGCAAGCGCAGCCTGCCAATCGTGGCAGTGCAGAATATCGGGATAGAAATTGAGGAAGGAGAGAATCTCCATGACGCTGCGGGAGAAGAATGCAAACCGCTCGCCGTCGTCGTAATATCCATAACAGCCGGGACGCTTGAAATAGTACTCGTTATCGACAAAATAGAAGGTCACATTGTTCTGAACATATTCGAAAATGCCGCAGTACTGGTTTCTCCAAGCGAGCGGCACAAAGATATTGCCGATGAACTTGAAGTCCTTCCGATATTCCTTTTTGATGTCCTGATAGAGCGGAATGATGACGCGCACGTCGTAGCGCTCGTTCTTTGCAAGCGCCTTGGAGAGCGAACCGATGACCTCGGCAAGACCGCCCGTGGCGATGAAGGGCGCTGCCTCGGACGCGACGAAGAGAATTTTCTTCTTTGCCTCGACGACGATCTCCGCATTCTCCGCCTTCTTGGGCGCAACGGGCGTTTCTTC
>CAMWQK010000110.1 GCA_947176445.1 uncultured Clostridia bacterium
TGCGAAGATTCGCTTTCGCTGCGGGAAACATCTGTTCTCCCTACTGATGGCGACGATGATGATCCCGTTCCCCGCCGTCATGATGCCGCAGTATCTGTTCTTTTCCGTGATCAATTTGCGGGACAGCTATCTGCCGCTCATCCTTCCGGGGTGCCTCGGAAACATCTCCGCGATGTTTTTCATCATACAGTTCTTGAAGAGCGTTCCGAACTCGCTGATCGAAAGCGCAAAGGTAGAGGGTGCGTCCTATTTCAGAATTTACTGGCAGATCATTCTGCCGCTGATCAAGGGCGCAGTCGCAACGCAGGCGATCTTCTGGTTTATGGCGATCTGGAACGACCTGCTCGGACCCATTCTCTATCTGGATACGGTGGAGAAGTATCCGATCACCCCCTTGCTTGCCTCGCTCAATACGCAGAACAACGCAATGAGCCAGCTTGCGGTCATCATGGCGGGGTCGGTTCTCGCATCGCTTCCGCTCATTCTCATCTATTTGGTATTCCAAAAACAGATCATCAATTCGTTATCTTTTACCGGAGGATTAAAAGACTGATATGAAAGAGAAAACTTTTCAGATCCTGAACGATCGGACTTTATTAAGCAGAAAAGAAAAAGTATTTTCGCGGTTGCAGGATTTTTACGACGGGAAGCGTGAAGAAAACACGCTCAATCTGAACGGATACGTCTTCTTCCCCGAAGGGGTAGATCCCTATCGGGAACCGGAACGCTGGGTAGACGCGGCGCTCGACTACATGGCGGAGCACGCCGAAAAACTTTCGGCGGACGAACGGCTCCTTCGCCCCTTATGTATCGAATTCGGACCGTACGGCGTTCATTTCGTCGATAAAATTCTGGGTGCAAACGTCTTTATGGTGGACGGGCAGTGGAACTGCGAGTATCTGAAAACGCCGATCGGCTCTCTGGAAATGCCCGATCTCGACAAAGATCCCACCTGGCAGCTGGCGGAGCGCGTAGCGAAATATTTCGTGGCGCAAAAGGTCGCTCTGCCGATTTTCGGCTTGCCGACTATTGCAAGCCCCCTCAACGTTGCCGTCAATCTGTACGGCTCGGAAGTCTTTTGCGCATTCTTCGATGACGAAGAGGGCATTCGGCACGACCTAAAAGTGATCACCGACGTGCAGAAAGAAATCCATCGCCGCTATCGGGAGATGATTCCGGAAAAGCAGCTGCAACCCGTCGTATCCTGGGAAAGAACGCAGCCGTACGGCTGCGGACAGATCTGCGGATGCAGTACGCAGATGCTCTCGGGAGAGATGTATCGGGAATTCATCATGGATCTTGATGACGACCTGTTGAGCGTATATCCGCATGCGGGAATGATCCATCTGTGCGGTTCTCACGCGCAGCATATCGAGAATTTCGCGCAGATGAAAAACCTGAAAGCCCTGCAACTCCACAACCGTGCGGCGCAGGATCTGAAATTGTACCTCGAAGGATTGAGAAAAGATCAGGTGATCTACGTGAACTGCTGCGAAGAAATGCCTTATGAAGAGGCGCTTAAAATCAGCGGCGGCGAGCGGGTCATTTTCGTCGGCGAATACGAACCCGTAAAAAAGGGGCAGGGAAACAAATGAAAAAGAGGTCTTTGCTTATGCCGGTGCTGTGCGGCGCAATTCTGCTGACGGGCTGTTCGCAGACGGAGGGCGGGTTTCCCGAGCAATCGGACGTTCCCGTATTGAAGTGGACAAAGGAAGAGCTCGATGTGCAGAGCGCATATCAGAATTCTCTCGTATTAGATCAGCAATGGGAAAATTATGGGATTGGCGATCCCTATATCATGAAATACAACGGGGTGTACTATCTCTACGTGAGTACGCCCTACGGGAAGACAGGGATCAAGGCGTGGAGCAGTGAGAACGGCTTCGACTGGGCTTACCGCGGACTGCTTGCGGAAGATCAGGATGCAACTTTCACGGCATATTCGCCGAAGGTCGTTTACAGCAACGGCACTTTCTATCTGTATACGACGCCCAACGGGAACGGGCTACACGTTCTTACGGGCACGTCGCCCCTCGGACCGTTCACGGACGTCACGGGCAGAATGCACGACAGTATCGACGCGTGTATCTTTATCGACGACGACGGAACCTGGTATCTCGGGCACGGTCATGCCGGAGACGGGATCGAGTATCACAAGATGATCTCTCCGACCGAGCTCGAAATGCGGGCGTATTATCCCGGTGCGGTTGCCTTAGGAAACGGGGGGAACAACTGGACGGAGACGGGAGAAATTTTCAAGCGCGACAACACGTATTTTATGACGTACAGCGGCAACCACGTTGCAAACGACAGCTATCGGACGCTGTGGGCAAGCAGCGATGAGGTTCTTTCGGGATATGTTGCGGGGGAGCGCCCGCTGCTTACTTCCACGGACGGAACGCTGAAAGGGACAGGCTGCGGGCTCGTGTTCACCGGAGCCGATCTGATGACGGACTACGTCGTATATCATAACCTCATCAATCCCAACGTGGGACCTATCCGCGCGCTGAACATCGACCGCGTCACCTATAACGGGCAGGAGATGAACGCGTTCGGACCGACCGACTTCATGCAGGAAAAGGGCAGAATGCCTTCAAAATACGACTATCTGAAGACGGCGGATCATTTTACAAATCTCAATTCCGTATCGGACGGGCTGGGGTACGTCAGCGCAGGGAAAAAGGCGGAATTCGAATATCCCGCCGAAAAAGATTACGTTGCCGAGATGAATTACCGTGCAGGTGGCGATGCGGTCATCGGTGCGTCTTCCGAAGCGATCAGACTGATGGTTGCAGCGGACGGAACGCTGAAATTGCGGTTGAAATCGGAGACGTTCACGGAGACGGTGAAGGGATACGTTGCGGACGCGCTGCATAACGTAAAAATCGATTTCAGGCACGACCGCTTGCAGATTTATATCGACGGTATGCGGAAATTCGACTTGAATACCCCGTCCGAGGGCGGAAAGCTCAGTTATACTTTTACCGATGACGGAATGATCGGGTATACCGCTCTTTCGCAGGACGAAGAGGATATTTCCGAGGTGTTCATGCCCTATACCGGAAAGATTTTTGCAAAGGATTATGCGAAGGAATACAGCTCTTCCGCGCTGACGCTCGTCGACGGCGGACGGAACGGCGACGCGCTACACGTGAAGAGCGGCGAGTACGCGCGCTATCGCGTGAATGCGGGGAAGGAAAAGACCTTTAACCTTTCCGTGACCTATCGGGCAAAGGCGGACGGCAAGCTCGCCGCCGTTGCAAAGGACGGTCGGGTAGAGGGCGGATTTGCCTTTGCTTCTACGGACGGCAAGTACGTAGACGGCGCGCTCGGTAACGTGACGCTCGGCGAGTTTTACGATCTGCTCACGCTTTCCGTGTTGGAAGGAGAGGCAGACATCTATGCGTTCCGTCTGTACCCGACGGAAGAGATCGCGCAGGAAGTTACCGTGTCTACGATCAGCGATGAAGGCTTTACGGAGCTGGACGGAAAGTGGACGGCTCTGAGCGGAAGGGTGAAATCGTACGATCTGCGCAATCAGGAACAGGCGAACCTGATATACGGAAGTAAGAAGTGGTCGGACTACGAAGTGCATGTCAAGATCGCCGTAGATCGGGGATCGATCGGAAAGGCGGGAGTGCTGGTCCGTGCCGCGAATATCGCGCCGAATACAGGGACGAAACAACAGATTTTTGCCTATAACGATCAGTCGTACTATGTATATCTCGATTCGAACGGAAACGTCGGAATTGATAAACACAATTATAATTCCGTGAATCTGGTGACGGAAAATGCGTTTGACAAGGCTCTTGACAAGGTCGAACTGTCCGTACTTGTCAAAAATAACGAGATCGTCGTCAAGGTAAACGGAAAGACGGTGCTGTCTTATTATGACGTTGAAAATCCTTATCTGACAGGAAAAGTGGGACTTCACAGCGAAAGTTGCACTGCTACGTATACGGAATTTAGTGTGAAGGGAGTATAACAATGAATCATGTATCGTTTTACAGACCGGAGTATCCGCGTCCTCAGTTTGTGCGTAAAAGTTTTTTGGATCTGAACGGGGAATGGGAATTCGAGTTTGACGACAACAATATCGGAATGAAGGAAAAATGGTTTGAAAAGCACGATTTTTCACGCCGTATTGTAGTGCCCTTGTCCTAGCAGACGGAGCAGAGCG
>CAMWQK010000111.1 GCA_947176445.1 uncultured Clostridia bacterium
GTTGAGCTTTTTCTGCCAGCGGGCATAGCGTAGCCGCGAAAGGGGATACAAAAGGGAATAGAGTGCGAGAAGCGCCGCACTCCCGATGCAGAT
This sequence comes from uncultured Clostridia bacterium, assembly GCA_947176445.1. Classification (GTDB taxonomy): domain Bacteria; phylum Bacillota; class Clostridia; order Christensenellales; family Borkfalkiaceae; genus Gallimonas. The sequence goes on from CAMWQK010000111.1 coordinate 94, forward strand.
AATTTCTCCGATGAACTGAAAGCCAATGGCGAGAGTCTGATTTTTCATGGCGTTTTGCAGACCCGCGGCAAAAACCGCGAACAATACGGCGAATGCACCCACCACGACACTGACGATCGCTACCGTGATCGCCTTTTTTCCGAATCGTTTGGAAGTGGCGCTCTTTTCGGGATCGTTTTGCAGTTCATTGTAGATGCGTTTCTCGCGGGGACTTATTATAACTATTTCAAGGATTTTGTCGATCAATGAAAGCATTGCGTTGTACCTCCTAAATCCATTATACCATTTGTTAACTATTTTGTCAATCCCCAAAAAAATCATTCGCTATCATATCGGCATGCCACAAAGCATAAATTAGAGTATGACGGAAAATGTTCAAAGTATTCTCACGATCGAACAGCGGAAGAAGATCACCATGACGGGTGTAGAGAGCGTAGACGCATTCTCCGACGGGGCAATTTCGCTCACGGTCGGCGGCAAAAAAGTGCTGATCACGGGCTCGGGACTTAAAATTCTCACGTTCTCCAAGGGGAACGGGAATTTTTCGGCAACGGGTGAGGTGAACGCCGTCAAGTACGGCGGAAGTAAGGGAGGGCTGAAAAAGCTACTCAAATGACGGGGGATCAATTCTATGTCTTTCTCGTGTGCGTACTCTCGGGCATCGTAGGAGGCGTATTTTACGATATTCTGTACCTCGTGCGCTATCCGTTCAAATCGCACGCGGTCATCATCGTGACGGATATCTTTTTCGGGCTTTTGTTTGCGGGGCTGTTTCTGTTCGTCTCCGTCACGTTCTATCTGCCCGGAATACGGTTCTATATGCTGCTCGGCTGTGCGATCGGACTGCTGTTATATCTGAAAAGTTTTCACGAAATTGTTGCTTTTTTTGCGAGAAAGGTGTATAATCGATGCGAGAAGAGAAAACAGAACAAGGGTTCGGGGAAAGTACTATGGAAAAACCGGAAGAAAAAGTCAAAAGAATCGCAGTAGGAGCGACCGTTGCGGGCGTTCTCGTCATTGTCTTTTTGGTTGTCACGCTTATCTACCAGTTTGTGAGAATGGGGGTGGACAGCTCGGAGAAAAACCGTCTCACGGAGGAGATTACCCGCCTTACCCAGCAGATCGAAACGGGCGAGCGCGATTTCAATTATTATAGCGACACGAGCACGCGCGAAAATCTGGCGCGGCAGTATGGCTATAAGTACGAAACGGATAAGTAAATATGAAAGTTGCGGTCATCGACATCGGTTCCAATTCCGTTCGCCTCATGCTTTGGGCGGACGGAACAACTTTATATAAAAAGATAAATACCACCCGCCTCGGCGAAGGAATCGCGCTTTCGGGGCGACTGTCTTCTGCGGCGATCGAGCGTAGCGCGCAGGCGGTTGCCGCTTTTTGCGATGAGGCAACGCGCGAGGGAGCGGAAGCAACCTTTGCCTTTGCAACGGCGGCTGTGCGCTCTGCCGAAAACGGGCGCGCGTTCTGTGCGCGGGTAAAGGAGTTATGCGGATTGGACGTCGACGTCGTCTCGGGCGAGACGGAGGCAAAGCTCGGCGTTTCGGGCGCGCTGATGGGCGAAGAGGGCGGCATCGTCGATATCGGCGGGGCGTGTACGGAAGTGAGCTCCACAAAGTGCGGTTTTGCAGTGAGCCTGAACATCGGTGCGGTGCGGCTGTACGATATGTGCGGGGACTGCGAGGACAAGCTCTTTCCCGTCATCGAAGAAAAAATTGCGGAGATCAACGCGCCGACCGACCTTGGAAAAATGTATGCGATCGGCGGTACGGCGACGACGCTTGCATCCGTCAAGCTCGCGCTGAAAACTTACGATCCGAATAGAATTCAGGGCTGCGTCATTACGAGATCGGAGGCGAAGTCTCTTGCAAAGCTGCTGCTCTCTAAGACGTGTGAGGAGCGGAAGGTGATTGCGGGAATGGACGTTCGACGTGCCGACGTGATCGCGGGAGCTGCGCTGTTGTTCTATATGCTCATGGAAAAACTCGATTTGCGCGAAATCACGGTCTCGGAGCGGGACAATCTGGAAGGGTATCTGAACGAAAAAATGCGGAGGGGATTATGACGGGAAGATCAAAACGAATTATGTATCGGATATTTCTGATCGTCTGCGGACTTCTCGCCGTCCTCGGAACGGTGCTCATCGCCTGCTATGCCATCGAGCACGTACGCGCGAAGGAATATTCCTATCTCTGGGCGTTCGGGGTTGCGGTGGGGCTCTTGTGCCTTCTGCCCGTCAATACGCTCGTGCATGAACTCGGGCATCTTACGTTCGGCACGCTGGTAGGGATGCGCTTCTCATCCATCCGCTTTTCCCGCATTCGTATCGTACGTATCGGGAAGAGGCTTTCGGGCAATCTCATGCGCATGAGCGAGGTCGCGGGCTCGTGTGAAATGTATCCGAGGAGCGACAGGCACGTGCGCGGCAGAATGATAGCGTTTACCCTCGGCGGGACGGTATTCAGTGTACTTTACAGCGTGGCGACGCTCGTTTGCTTTTTCCTTCTGCCCATGTCGCCCGTCACCTATTTCTTCGCACTGTTTGCGCCGCTAAGCATTCTCGAAGCGCTTGCCGCGCTGTATCCGATCGAGACGGCAACGGGCAAGACGGACGGCGCAGTTATGTGCGGCATTATAAAAAAAGACCCCTCGGCGATCGTCGCACTCAATGTGCTGACGGCACAGGGGATTTTGAGCAGCGGATCATTTCGGGATATTAAACGCGGACTTTTGTATGATGTGCCCGTCGTGCGCGAGGACGATACGGGCTTTCTGGCGCTCTTAACGCTTCGCTTCGGCTACGAGTTCATGCACGCAAACGAGGACGCCGCAATGGAGGCGATCAAGCGTCTTGAAGAGCTCCTCGAATATCTTCCGGGAACGAGTCGAGCGGAATTTTCGTGCGATCTGCTCTATTCGTACAGCGTCTTGGCACACGATCCCGTCAAAGCGGAGAGCTACATGACGGATGCGGCGAGCGGAATGGGCACATGCGGGTACTACCGCGCGATCGCGGCATATGCAAATCTGAAAGGGGAGTTGACGGCATCGACCCTCTCCCGCGCGCAGGTCGCAGCGGAGAGCGAGTCAATCGCGGGCGTACGCGAGCTGGAAACGGCGTTTCTTGCACGCATTCCAAAACCTTCCGAAACGTAAAAGGGTTCTGCCATTTGGCAGAACCTGAATTTCTTTTGTAAAAATACCGATATATTCGGAATCATCTGAGGGCAACCGCCCCGACAAAATATCATCTATTCAGTTGTAAAATTACGTCTCAGTCAGAAAGTCCGAGTAAAAAGTCAGAGGAAACGTTGAAATAGCGTGCAAGTTTTGCGACATTGCCCGCAGTGGGATCGCTCTTATTCGTTTCCCAATAGCATACGATGCCGAGGCTGACACCCAAATCTCTTGCAACAGTTGCCTGAGAAAGTCCTCTTTCTTTTCTGAGCTCCATGAGCCGTTCCGCAAAAATCTTCATGTGTATATTATATCGTATATTTCATTGAATTGCAAGCAGTTTGAGTAAAAAGTTTCTCTCGCCCGTATATTTTCACACAGGCGACACGAAATTTGACTGAATTTCAATGTTTTATGTGAAAGTTGATAAGTAAATGTTGAATTGGCGCTTTTTTGGCGGTTCTCAGGAGGAAAAATATGGTAAAACTGTTGTTTGTCTGCCACGGAAACATCTGCCGCTCGCCCATGGCGGAGAGTGTAATGGCGTATCTGGTTGAGAAAAATGGCTTGACGGATCGGATATCCGCCTCGTCTGCGGCGGCGCATACCGACGAGATCGGCAATCCTCCGCACCGCGGAACGGTAGAGATATTAAAGCGGAACAACATTCCGCTCGTGCCGCACAGGGCGCGCCTGATGACCGCAGCCGACGGGGAGCATTTCGACTTTCTCCTCGGCATGGACGAATACAACGTGCGGGATATGAAGCGCATCGTCGGGGAGCGCAACGCGGGCAAGGTCAAAAAGCTGCTTGATTTTTCCGTCCGTCCGCGCGCCATTGCCGACCCGTGGTATACGGGAAACTTCGATGAAACCTACGATGATGTAGT
>CAMWQK010000112.1 GCA_947176445.1 uncultured Clostridia bacterium
AGAGAGATCGTGCGCAACAACGCAACGGAGAAGGTGCTCATCGGTCTCGACTATTTCGACGCGAGCATCAACCGCGTATTTGCCTGGATCACGGGACAGCGCTCCATGCAAAAGGCGCTCCTGTATGCGCTCCTGCTTCCCAACGAGAAGCTCAAAAAGGCGCAGGAAGAAGGGGATTTCACACAGCTCATGTATCTGCAAGAGAGCGTCAAGCTCCTGCCCGTCGGCGCGGTATGGGAGGAGTATCTCTCCCGTCTCGGCTTGAAGGAGAATTACTACGACGAAGTCATGGCTTATGAAGCCAAGATATTAAAGGAGAGAAAATAATGGGTAACAAAGACGTACTGAACGCTCCCTTTTTGCGGGCGTTCGTAAAGACGGCTTCGAACATGTACCGCCTCGGGTGGGACGAGCGCAACGGCGGGAATATTTCCTACCTTCTGCACGAGGACGAGGTCGCGGAATATCTGAATATTAACAAGGTCGTTCGCACGATCCCGCTCGGGTTCGACGCGAAGGAACTGATCGGGAAATACTTCCTCGTCACGGGTACGGGAAAGTACTTCAAGAACGTGGAGGAAGATCCCGCAAACAACGTGGGCATTTTCCGCATTTCCAAGGACGGCTTGAATGCCGAGCTTCTTTGGGGGTATGAGGACGGCGGCAAGTTCACTTCCGAATTGCCTTCGCACCTCATGAGCCATATCGCGCGACTCAAAGTCGATCCCGAGAACAGAGTGATTTTGCATTCTCATCCCACCTATACGCTGGCGATGAACTTTGTACATAAGCTCGACGAGAAGGAGTTTACGCACACCCTCTGGGAGATGTGCACCGAGTGCATCGTCGTGTTCCCCGACGGCGTGGGCATTCTTCCCTGGATGCTCTGCGGCACGAACAGCATCGGCGAGGCGACGGCGAAGAAGATGGAAGAGTTCCGCCTTGTCGTATGGGGCATGCACGGCATTTACGGCGCGGGCAAGACGCTGGACGAGGCGTTCGGGCTCGTTGAGACGGTGGAGAAGGCGGCGCAGATCTATATCCTGACGGCACATCTTCCGCGCGTCAATACCATTAAAGACAGCGAGATGAAAGAGCTTGCCGAGTACTTCGGCGTCAACTACCGTAAAGACTTTTTGAACTTATAAAAAAATCGCCTGCTCTTTTACGGGGCAGGCGTTTCAGAAATATCCGATTGTTTCTTTTTCGTCTTTTTCACGACGAGCTCGTGCATAAGAACCATGAGCAACAGGAAGAAGAGGAGGAACGCGGGCAGGAGCTTTACGCTCAGCCATTGCGCGATGAGCCCGAACAGCGGCGGCATAAAACAGGAACCGCAGTACGCGCTCGCCATCTGTACGCCGATCATCGCCTGAGAATTTTCCTCTCCGAAGGTCGTGGGCGTCATGTGAATGATACAGGGATACACGGGAGCACAGCCGAGCCCGATGATCACGAGCCCCGTAAGCGTCAACGCGGGCGGGGCGGGAATAAAAATCATGACAAGCCCCAGAAGGCTGATCGTCTGTCCCGCGCGGATGAGCGTACGGTCGCTGAACTTTACGGTGAGGAATCCGTTGAGCGCGCGCCCCGCGGTGATCCCAATGAAGAACATACTCGCAAAGCTCGCGGCGGTCTCCGCGGAGATCTTGTTGAACGCGACCATGTAGCTGCTCGCCCAGAGCATCGTCGTCTGTTCAAGTGCGCAGTATGCAAAGAAGGCGATAAAGCAGGGGATCGCACCCGAGATTTTCAGAATATCCTTAAAGGGCATCGCCTTTTTCTTTCCCGTCTCGATCGGCGTTTGCCGCTTTTTCCAGAGCGGAAGGCTGCAAAAGAGCAGGAAGGTGAGTGCGATCTGCACGATCGCGATGATGAAATAGCCCTGATTCCAGCCCGAGCCCTTGGTGAGCGCGAAGCCCATCACGTACGGACTGATTGCTGCGCCGACGCCCCACATACAGTGCAGCCAGCTCATGTGGCGGCTCTTGAAGTGGAGTGCAACGTAGTTATTGAGCGCGGCGTCCACAGCTCCTGCGCCGAGCCCGTAGGGAATGGCGAGAAGAATGAGCATCCAGAACTTCGTACTCATGGCAAAGCCGAAGAGTGCGGCGGCGGTCATCCCGACGCTGATCGCGGTTACAAGCCCCGCGCCGAGCTTCTTCGTAATGCGGTCGCTGAGCAGGCTGGATACGATCGTTCCGCCCGAGATGATCATCGAGATGATCCCCGCATAGGAGACGGGCACGTCAAATTCAACGTGCATGACGGGCCATGCCGCACCGAGCAGGGAATCGGGCAGTCCTAAACTTATAAAACTCAAATAGATTATTGCAAGCAGTAGCGCAATCATCTTTGTCCTCCCGCCGAAAAGCGGCGAAACATTGAGGGCATTATAGCATAAATGAATGATGAAATCAAATAAATTTCAGGAGGAATTTTTATTATGGCAAGACTTGTTTTGAACGAGACGAGTTATCACGGCGCAGGCAGCATTCAGGAGATCGTCTCCGAAGTAAATCGGCGCGGACTTCATAAGGCGTTCGTCTGTTCCGACCCCGACCTCGTCAAATTCGGCGTGGCACAGAAGGTACTCACCGTTCTGGAAAAGGCAAACCTTCCCTATACGCTGTACAGCGATATCAAGCCCAATCCCACCATCGAGAACGTGCAGTCGGGCGTGAAGGCTTACAAGGCGAGCGGCGCGGACTATATCGTCGCCATCGGCGGCGGCTCTTCCATGGATACGGCAAAGGCGGTCGGCATCATCATCAACAACCCCGAGTTTGCGGACGTTCGCTCGCTCGAAGGGGTTGCGCCCACCAAGAAGCCGAGCGTGCCCATCATCGCAGTTCCCACAACGGCGGGCACGGCGGCGGAAGTCACCATCAACTACGTCATCACCGACGTTGAGAAAAAGCGCAAATTCGTCTGCGTCGACGTGCACGACATTCCCGTCGTCGCCATTGTAGACAGCGATATGATGAGTACGATGCCCAAGGGCTTGACCGCCTCTACGGGTATGGACGCACTGACGCACGCGATCGAGGGATATATCACCAAGGGCGCGTGGGAGATGACGGATATGTTCCACTTAAAGGCGATCGAGATCATCGCAAGATCGCTCCGCGGCGCGGTCGCGAACGAGAAGGCGGGCAGAGAGGGCATGGCGCTCGGTCAGTACATCGCGGGCATGGGCTTCTCCAACGTCGGGCTCGGGATCGTGCACTCCATGGCGCATGCGCTCGGCGCGGTCTACGATACGCCGCACGGCGTTGCGAACGCAATCCTGCTTCCCACCGTCATGGCGTACAATGCCGAGGCAACGGGTGAAAAATACCGCGATATCGCAAAGGCGATGGGCGTAAAGGGCACGGAGAACATGACGCAGGCAGAGTACCGCAAGGCGGCTTGCGACGCGGTACAGCAGCTCTCCAAGGACGTCGGCATTCCGCAGGATCTCAAGGGTATCGTCAAGGCAGAGGATATCGATTTCCTTGCACAGTCCGCAATGGACGATGCTTGCCGTCCCGGAAATCCCAAGGATCCGACGAAGGCAGATATCATTGCGCTGTACAAATCGCTTCTTTAATCGATCACACGGTCCTCTTATTTTTCTTTCTTCCGCCGTTCCGTTTGGTTCGGCGGAAGTTTGTTTGTATCACAATCTAATTTCATAAAATCAGTTGACGAATATAAAAAATATGATATAATAGAAGTATGGATCAGAATAACAAAAAAAGAAAGCAAATTGTATTTATTTCTACTGTCAGCATTATTCTGCTCGTTGCACTGGTGCTGGGGGTCGTTGCGCTCATCATCTCGACGTCGCTGAAATCGGGCGACGACTACACGCTCCGTACAGGCAGTTACCGTTTGGAGGCGCTGGAAGAGGGGCAGAGCTGCCCGTTCGATACGTTCACGCTGACCGTGAAGCCCGTTGTCCTCGGCGAGGACGTTCTTGGCGATGCGCCTTTGCAGATCGGTGTGGAGGCTTCCGAGGAAGTGAAAGTGAAGGTGGGTGTGTTCGATCACGATATGCTTGCGTTGACGCTGAATACGGCAAATGTCGAATACAGCTTTTCGGGCAAGTTGATTTCGAAGAGCGGCGCTGTTTCCGAGATCAAAGTGACGCTCGAAGGCGCAGGAAAGAGTTATTCGTTT
>CAMWQK010000113.1 GCA_947176445.1 uncultured Clostridia bacterium
GAATGTTGACGATATTGCTGCCGAGGACGTTGCCGATCGCGATCTCGGTAGAGTGCTTGATCGCGCCCGTCACCGAAACGGCAAGCTCGGGCGCGCTCGTGCCGAACGCGACGATCGTGAGCCCGATGACGAGCGGGGAGATCTTGCACTTCTGTGCAATGCCCGCACTGCCGTCTACAAACCAATCCGCGCCCTTTACAAGGAGCGCGAACCCTAAAATGAGCAGAAATATCTGGAGAACCAACATACCCTTTGACCTCTTTTGCGCAAATTGCGCACAGTTTATTGCCGAAAGTCTCGTCATTCATACGAACCGTGCGACACGGCGGTCTCCCGTCGGGGTATGTTGCCGCAGCGTTATTCCGAAAACTTCAAGAATAAAGACTACTCCCTTTCTACAAAAAAATCTTATCATTCAACGCCGGAAATGTCAAGCGCAAATCAAACCGTTCTAAAAACTTTACCAAAATTTGCCGCGCGCGGCATAAAAAATCGGGCGGTATTCTCCGCCCGATTTTTGCTACTGCTTTGCTTTATGGCTCTCGCGGATCTTCTCCTGCGCGAGGAAATAGATCTCCTCCGTTGCAAACGATAGCTTGGTGAGCTGATCGCGCTTGTTTAAGGGGTGCAGCCAATAGCTCTCGTCCCTCGTGGAGATATCCACACAGTCGCCGAAGATATTCTTTTTATATTTATCCTTGCGGAAGGGATAATCGTATTCGACGTGCACGCTTTCAAGCTCCGTTCCCGCCCAGAACAGATCGACGGGCTCGCCGTATGCGGTGCAGGTGAGGTGCGTGCCCTCCGCCGTCTGCACGAGCTTGCCCGTGCCCTGATCGTAAAACCGCTTGGCGTTGGGAAGCGTATGCACGGCAACGTCGCCCTCGAAGCGATAGATCCCCGAGCGCACCTCTTCGCGCACGTTCTCGCGCTCCCATTTGAACCAGTCGGGAATGTGCTCGAACTCCGTCTCGCCGTCCTCCGCGTGGAGACGACCGAGTTCGTCCATCTCCCAGCCCTTGCCGCAGGCGGCGCACCAAAGGCGAGTCTTTTCCGAATACATCTTGAATTCCGTTCTGCAATGCGGACACTGATAGAGGATATTATGAAGTCCGTCCGCACGGCGCTTGTACTTGTTTTCGATCGCGTTCTCGTACTGATAGGCGTAGTCGTCCCGTTCGAACGCCTTGCGGATCCGCACGTTCAGCTCATCCGCCGAGAGGTCTTTGAGCTCCTCTTTTTTCGCGATGAGCATAAGGTCGGCGCGAAGCGGCAATTTTTGCTCCACTTTGTTCCACTGCGGCGACATGATGAAGTTGCCCTTCATGTTCAGCACGACGACGGGGATATCCATGAGCTTGCACATCTTCCCGAGCGAATCGGGCAGAAAGGACGCCGTTCCGTCGAGCGAGTAGCGCGCCTCGGGATAGACGCAGACGATGCTCTTATAGTTATCCGCACAGTACTTCATATTGCGAATGAGGCTGTAATCCTGCACGAACTTGCGCTTGCAGATACAGCCGAGACGGCGCATCAGCCAGTCGCCGATATCGCGCACGGCGTCGATCGCAACGACGTTGTTCGCATTGTACGGCGCGACCGCGCGGTACATCACGGGAAAGTCGGTCATACTCGCGTGCGTGGCGAGCAAGAGATAGGGCGGCTTGATGCCCTCCATGCCCGTCTTGGTGACGGTGATCCTGCGTCCCCGCAGCATTGGGCGCACGGCAAACAGGCGCGCGATCGTCATCCAGAACGCGCTCGCCTTCCTCGGTCTGCGTGAAAAGTCGTACCGTTTGATTTTTTTGCCCATATACCGACCGCCCTCTTTGTTTTAACGGATTGTATCACAGATACAAAAGATTGTCAAGTAAAATTACAATGTGAACGCTACATGATCCCTTCGAGGAGGATTTTTAAGCCGATGGCGACGAGGACGCACCCGCCCGCAAAGCCCGCCTTATCCGAAAACTTATCCCCCGCCCGCTTGCCGAGCTCGACTGCGCCGAGCGATAACAGAAGCGTGACCGCCCCGATGATGAGCGCGCATAGCACGGCGGAAAAGGGAAGCCCTTCCGTCGTCTCAACCGCAAGGAAGGTGACGCCGACGGCGAGCGCGTCGATGCTCGTTGCAATCGCCTGCGCGAGGAGTGTGCCCATTGTAAGACGGCTCTTTTGCGAAGTCTCTTTGAGGGGGATCCCGCCGACCGTCTGCACCTGACGGGAGGTCATCTCCATCACCCCGTCGAAGATCATCTTTCCGCCGATCACGCCGAGCAGGGCGAACGAAAGCCACGGGGCGATTTTTTCGACGAGCGCAGAAAAGACGGAGCTTGAAAAGTAGCCGACGACGGGCATGAGAAACTGGAAAAATCCGTACATGCCCGCAATCAGAAGCATTTTCAAAAACCGCATCTTCGGCTCCTGCATGCCGTTCGTCATGCCGACGGCGAACGCGTCCATCGAGAGCGCGATTGCGATGAGCAACACTTCTCCGATTCCCATAACCCCTCCTTCTTCGCAATAAACAAAAAAGACTTATGCGCAAAACCGATAATCCCACCGCTTTTGCACATAAGTCTCGTCGATTAAGATAACACCCGCGGAACTCCCGCAATATGTGGACATTACCGCTCACATGAAGCCGTGAGCCGACTACTCCCCTATGACACTTCTATTGTATTCGATTTTCGTGCGTTTGTCAATGATTTCCGCGGATCAGTAGCCGTATTTTTTTCGCAGAACGACCAAAAGGACGACCGTTACGACGATTGCAAACGCCTCCGCAAACACGACGGCGAGCCATACGCCCGTAATCCCCCAGAAGACGGGAAGGAGCAGCACCGCGCCGAGTTGGAAGCAGAGCGTACGCGAGAACGAGATCACCGCGGACACAACACCGTTGTTGAGCGCGGTGAAGAACGCCGAGCCGAATACGTTGAGCCCCATGAGGAGATAGGAAAGCGAATAGAGCCGCATGCCGCTCTTTGTGAGTTCAAGCACCGCGGGATCGTCTTTGACGAACAGCGCGGAGAGCGGCGAGGCGAGCGCTTCGGCAAATCCCGTCAGAACGACGCCGAAGATGAGGACGATCGCAATACATCGCCTGCGCAGATTTTTGAGTTCCTCTTTGTTGTCCGCGCCGTAATGGTAGCCAACGATGGGCGCAGAGCCCATACAGAATCCGGAAAAAATCCCGATGTAGATCATGTTCATGTACATCATGACGCCGTACGCGATGACGCCGCCGTCGCCCGCAAGGCGCAGCAGTTGCAGATTATAGAGCATGCCGATGATGGACGCGGAGATATTGATAAGCAATTCCGACGACCCGTTCGTACAGGCGCGGAGCAGCGCTTTGAACTCGAAGCGGGGCTTGCCGAGCTGCAACAGGCTCGAATTTTTCCGTGCGAAATAGAGGACGGGAACAATTCCGCCCACGACCTGCCCCACGCACGTCGCAGCCGCCGCACCCGCAAGCCCCCAGCCGAACGCCGCAATGAAGAGCGCGTCCAAAACGGCGTTGGTGATACCCGCCGAGACGGTGATATAAAAGCCGAGCGTGGGCTTCTCCGCCGTGATCATGAAGCTCTGGAAGGAAAATTGCAGCATTAAGAACGGCAGCGTGCACATCCAGATCCTGCCGTACAGAATGCCGTTTTCCACCGTCTCCCGCGTCGCATCCTTGCCGAGCGCCTCCGCCACAAGCGGCATGACGGAAAATCCCACAACGGCAAACACCGTTCCAACAACGACGATCGCTATGATGAAGAGTGAAAAATACCGATTTGCGCGCTCCTTATCGCCCTCGCCGAGCGTCTTTGCAATCAGCGCACTGCCGCCCGAACCGAACATGAGCCCGACCGCGCCCAAGATCATGATGAAGGGAAAGATGAGATTTAAGCCCGCAAAGGCGGTATCCCCCACCATGTTGGAGACGAATACGCCGTCTACGATCGTATAGATCGAGGTGAAGATCGTCATGACGATGGACGGAAAGGTAAACCGCAATAATTTTTTGAAGTTGAAGTGTTCCGAAAGTTGAATGCGTTGCATAGCTACCTAAGTATAAAAAAACGTTCGGTTTGAATGAAAACCGAGCGCCCTCGACATCTTTTCCGACAGTCCCGACCGCGGTCGGTCGTCCTCCG
>CAMWQK010000114.1 GCA_947176445.1 uncultured Clostridia bacterium
TTTGTCAAACATTTGTTTATATTTTACGGAAAAAAATTTCCCGTTGCATTTGAGAAGGATTGATGGTATAATAGATTAGAAATTCATCATTTTCACGCAGTTTTCACAAAATATTAAAACGTTGATAAACTGTTGCCTATATAATAATATTGTTATACAAAGGAGGGCAGTATGAAAGTTCTGATCGTAGACGACGAGGCGATGATCCGCGCGGTGCTTCGCGAGTATGTGGAGTTCGAGGGCTGGGAAGCGGATGAGGCGCAGGACGGCATGGAGGCGGTTGCAAAGTGCCGCGAAGGGGACTACGGCGTCATCTTGATGGACGTCATGATGCCGCGGCGCGACGGGTTCGCTGCCGTGAAGGAGAGCCGCAAGTTCAAGGATACGCCCGTCATCATGCTCTCCGCGCGCGGCGAGGAATACGATAAGCTGTTCGGGTTTGAAATCGGCTCGGACGACTATGTGACGAAGCCCTTCTCGCCCAAGGAAGTGATGGCGCGCATTCACGCGCTCTTAAAGCGTTCTGTGCTCAAAAACAGCAAGAAGGACGTGTATGAGTTCGAGGGCTTGAAGATCGATATGGTGGGGCGGAACGTGTACGTAGACGGAGAAAAGGCGGAGCTCACGCCCAAGGAGTACGAGCTTCTCTTCTATTTCGTCGAGAATATGGGCGTTGCGCTCACGCGCGAGCGGCTCCTCAATAAGGTGTGGGGGTACGATTTCTACGGCGACGACCGCACGGTCGATACGCACGTAAAGATGCTCCGCGGCAATCTCAAAGAATACCGTAAATTTATCGTCACGCTCAGAGGGCTCGGCTATAAGTTCGAGGTATAGAGGAAATTTGAACGCGCATGGCTCAGGAACGAAAAAAGAGGGGGCGCAGAGTCCACCGAAAATTTAATATCAGTCTTGTGCTGTGGATCACGTTCGCGCTGTTTGCCGTCGTACTGCTTGCGCTGTTTGCCGTCGTGCAGAACATTGCGCTCAATCGACGGTATCGCGAGCAGCTCTCGGAAGAGGTGCTCACGGCGGGGAAAAAGATGTGGGTGGCGATCGAGACCATGCCGATCTCTACGCCCGACGATATCGGCGAGCGCATGCTCAGTCTCTCCAACCAGTACAGCGTGAGCTCCTACCTCTTCTCTTCGGACGGGTCAACGATCTATCCCATGATCCCCGTCTCCGAGCGGGAGAAGTTTACGGAGATCTACGATTTGATCACTTGCAACCTTGCCGAATGCCCCGAGCATAACAGCACGCTCTTTTCCAACTCGAAGTACGACGCTTCGTATGCCGCGCGCGTGAGCAGTGCGGGGAAGGATTACTACCTGTACGTCACGCGCACCATCGACGTGCAGTCGCAGCTCCTCGGGAAGATGGTTGTCTCTTCCGTTACGACGGGGTTGCTCGCCGTCGTGTTGGCGTTTATCGTGAGCGGGTTCGTCTCTATGATCATCTCAAAGCCCATCAGCGAGGTTACAGAGAAGGCAAAGGAACTCGCCCGCGGGAATTATGATATCGACTTCAAGGGCGATTACTATTGCAGTGAGGTCTCGGAACTGTCCGATGCGCTCAACCATGCGCGGACGGAGATATCCAAGGCGGATAAGATGCAAAAGGAGCTGATTGCCAACGTTTCGCACGATTTCAAGACGCCGCTCACGATGATCAAGGCGTACGCTTCGATGATCCGCGAGATTTCGGGCGACGATCCCGAAAAGCGGAACAAGCACACGCAGGTCATCATTGACGAGAGCGATCGGCTTGCCATGCTCGTAAACGACGTGCTCGATCTTTCGCGTTTGCAGTCGGGAATCACGGGGTTTGAGTGTGCGGTGTTCAACCTCTCCGAGGACGTTTACAGTGCGGCAAAGCGCTTCGACTACCTTGTGGAGACGCAGGGGTATAAGATCGAAATCGACGTAGACGAAGATCTTTACACGCTTGCAAATCCCGAGCGGGTGGGGCAGGTGCTCTATAATCTTATCGGGAACGCCGTCAACTACACGGGGGACGATAAGACGGTCACCGTGCGGCTGAAAAAACAGGAAGATGGATTGAAGTTTGAGGTGCAGGATAGCGGGAAAGGTATCCCCGAGGAGGAGATATCCACGATCTGGGAGCGGTACTACCGCTCTTCGGAGACGCACAAACGCCCCGTGCGCGGCAGCGGGCTGGGGCTCTCAATCGTAAAGGGCATTCTCGATAAGCACAACATCAACTACGGCGTTGTGTCCGAGGTCGGAAAGGGAAGTTGTTTTTGGGTGATATTTCCGGAAGCAAAATAGGTTCACGAAATTCTTTTCCTTCCTCCTTGTCGCCGCGCTCCGCTTGGCGAGAGCGTGTTCGCTCCACGGGCTACGCTCACACGTGGAAGACGGGTCATAGTGAAAAGAATTAAACTTCGTGCGCCGCACTCGTGCCGCCCAAGGTAAGCCATTTAGAAAAGGCGGACGTGAGTTGCTAAGGTCGTGAAAGCGCTTTACGCGCGAAGTGAATTCGCGCTACGCTTTCCGACACAAGTCGCCATTCCCGTGCGAGAATGGCGGAAAGGTGTGGTTTCCCTCGCGAAACATATTTAGAAACTAAAAATATAATAAGGTAATAAAAAACAACTCCCGCCGTGAGGTGGGAGCTGTTTTTATTGATATCATCAATATCTTGTCTGAATGGTGTGGCGGGGGCAGCTCTCTGCGCATTTGCCGCACTTGATGCACTTCTCGTAGTCGATTACGGGAAGGTTGTCTACCATCGTGATCGCACCCGAGGGGCATACCTTTGCGCACTTGCCGCAGGCGATACAGCCGAACTCGCACGCGTCCATAACCGCCTTACCTCTGTCGTGAGAGGAGCAGGCGATATACACCTTTGCGTCCGCGGGAATGCGCTCGAAGAGGTGCTTGGGGCACACGTTGAGACACGATCCGCACGAAGTGCAGTGGTCGGGATCGACGTTTGCACACTTGTCTTTCAGGCAGATCGCCGTCTCGGGGCAGATGCGCACGCAGTTCCCGTCGCCGAGGCAACCGTACTTGCACGACTTCGCGCCGCCGTAGAGCTTTGCTTCCTCCGCGCAGTCCACCGCGCCCGTGTATTCGAATGCGTTGTGGGCGTGGATACCGCCGTTACATTTGCACACGCTGACGGTGGGCTTATCGTCCGCATAGGGGACGCCGAGGATGTCGCAGATTTCCTTCTTACTGTCGGCATTCGTAACGTGGCACGCGCCGAGATCAGCTTCGCCCTTTGCAAGTTTCTCCGCAAAACCGGAGCAGCCCGAGCAGCCGCAGCCGCCGCAGTTTGCGCCCGCGAGGTGGCTTAAAATGCTCTCTACCTTCTGGTCGGCGTCAACCTTGCAGAATTTTGCGACGAGCAGGATACAGATGGTGAGGACGACGGCGATCCCGGCGAAGATGCCGATGACGATGCCGAATTTGTCCCACTGGATACTTGCCAATAAATTCGTTAACATAACTTCTGTCCTCCGTTAAATGAGCGTAAAGACGTAGAACGCCATCGCCATAAAGCTTGCCGCAACCATCGTGATGGGGAAGCCCTTCATGCACTTTGCGACGTTGAGCTTTTCCGTCCGCTCGCGTACGCCGCCCATGAGGATCATGGCGAGCGTGAAGCCGAGACCTGCAAACAGCGCATAGAGGAGGGCAAAGCCGAGGTTCATCATAACGCCCGCTTCCACACCTGCGATGACGCTGCTCAGCTCGTCTACGAGCACGAGCTCCGCAACGCCGAGGATCGCGCAGTTGGTGGTGATCAGCGGAAGGTAAATTCCCATCGTCTTATAGAGGGGCGGGAAGAACTTCTGGATCGCCTTTTCGAGCATCTGCACGAGCGCCGCGATGATGAAGATGAAGAAGATGATTTCGAGATACTCGATCCCGAGGGGCACCATGACGTAGGTGTAGAGGGGATAGGTAACGAGCGTTGCGATGAGCATGACGAGCGTTACCGCCGCACCCATTGAAAGGGCGCTGTTCGTCTTTTTGGAAACGCCGAGGAAGGGGCAGATACCGAGGAACTTCACGAGAATGAAGTTCTGCGAGAATACCGCGGAGACAACAATGAGTAAAATCGTAGCAAACATGGTTTACGCCTCCTCCTTCTGTGC
>CAMWQK010000115.1 GCA_947176445.1 uncultured Clostridia bacterium
CAAATCAAGTTGCGTTCCAAAAAACATAATAATCGTTCCTTATAAAATAAATTTATTACGGCTTTATTATACACGGAAAATCGAAAATAGTAAAGGAAAAAGCGGCGAAAACTGTATGATAAGTCCGAAACAGTTTTCTGCGGCAATGCGACGGTTCGGATATCCGCATCTAAGAGTAAAAAAGAGACGGCAATTTGCCGTCCCTGTTTTAGTATTCGTGAACCGATCAGATATAGTGCGATAAATCTACTTTGCGCGTGTCCGTCTTTTGCACCGTATCGCGCAGCTTTAAGATGTACGGAGGGGACACGGAGAGCTCATCGATACCGATTTTCAGGAAGAATTCCGTCAACCCGAAGTCCCGCGCAAGCTCGCCGCAAATCCCGATCCATTTCCCTTTGGCGTGGATGCAGTCCGCAGCGCGCTTGATGAGGCGCAGCACGGCTTTATGCCGACTGTTGTAGAACTTCTCCAAGTTCTGGTTCTGCCTGTCGATCGCCAGGGTGTATTGCGTCAAATCGTTTGTTCCGACCGAGAAGAAGTCGGCGACTTCGGCAAGCTCGTCGGCGATCATTGCCGCGGCGGGCGTCTCGATCATAATGCCGATGGGCATCTCCGCATCGAATGCCACGCCTTCCTTTTTGAGCTCGCTCTTTACCTCATCCGCTACCGAACGCACCCAGCGCACCTCGTCCGCCGAAATGATCATGGGCACCATGACGGAAAGTTTTCCGTATGCGCTTGCGCGGTAGAGGGCGCGCAGCTGTGTCTTCATGATCTGCGGGCGGTCGAAGCAGATGCGCACCGAGCGGTAGCCGAGCGCCGGATTTTCCTCTTTCGGCAACTGGAAATACGCCGCCTGCTTATCTGCGCCGATGTCCATCGTGCGGATGACAACGGGTTTTCCCTGCATCTTTTCGACGGCAGCTCTGTATTCGGCAAACTGCACTTCCTCGGAAGGGTAGTCGCTTGCTTCCAGATACAAAAACTCACTGCGGAACAATCCGATTCCTTCCGCTCCGTTTTCGTTCGCCAGATCGCAATCGGCGCTCTTTCCCACGTTGCAGTACACAAAAGTTTTAACGCCGTCGAGCGATACGCTCTCCGCATTTTTGAGCACCGCAAGGCGCTCCCGCTCCTCTGCGAGATCGCGCTGTTTTTTCGTGTAGGCGTCCAGTGTCTTTTGATCGGGATCGACGTATACTTTTCCGGTAAAGCCGTCTACGACGACCGTACACCCGTCGAATTCCTGCGAAACGGAGACACCGATATTCACCACCGAAGGCAGTGCCATCGTTCTTGCCAGAATCGCCGTGTGCGAATTGTCCGAACCGAACGTTGTAACAAACCCGAGCAATTTCTGCTTATCCAGCTGTACGACTTCGCTGGGGGTAAAGTCGCTCGCCGCCAGAACGGACGGCTCGGTGAGCGTGATGGCGTCCTGCTCGACGCCGAGAATACAGTCGCGAATGCGTCCGGAAACGTCTAAGATGTCCACACTGCGCGCCTTCATGTACGCGTCGTCCATGCTCGAAAAGATCTGCGAGAGCGAGAATCCTGCCTGTTCCACCGCATACGCCGCATTGTATCCCTGCGTCAGGTTTTCCGTTACCGCGTCTTCGAGGTCGAGATCTTCGGTCATCATAATGTGCATTTCGAAAATTTCCGCGCTGTCGCTGCCCACGTTTTGCAGGGCGGCGTCGCACAGCTTGCGCAAAATCCCGACCGCCTTTTCCCGCGCGGCAATGAACTTTGCCTTTTCCGCTTCGAACCCTTCGCCCTGCGCATCGGTGACGTCTCTCTTTTCATGGCGGAATATGCGTAACTTGCCTATCGCAATCCCTTCAAAAACGCTTTTCCCTTCAAATACTTGCATACCGTCCTCCTCGGGGACAATTACAGCGTGCTTGCCAAGAATGCCTGCAATGCTTCGGCAGCCTGATCCTCGCCGTCGCCGTTACAGATGACGGTGAGCGTCTCGCCGCATTTCGCCGCAAGCGACATCACGGCGATCAGCCGTTTTGCGTCTACCGACTTTCCCTTATTCTCTAGCGTAACGGTGCAGGGGTACTTCTTTACCTCCTGTACCAACAGACCTGCGGGACGTGCGTGAATTCCTTCCTTATCGGTGATGACATAATCAAACTTTTTCATTTCTATTCTCCTTTTTTATTTTTCTTCTTTTTTGCCTTTCTTAAATAAGCTCTTGCCTACCTGCGCCTGTTCGGGCGGCAGCTTCTTTTTGAGGAAGCTGAGCAAAATGCCGCCTGCGACCGATCCGATCACCAGCGCAAGGATATACCAGTACCAGCGCGATACGACCGCGAATACGAAGATTCCGCCGTGAGGGGCAGGGGTGGTGCATCCGAACAGCATGGAGAGCATACCCGCAATCCCTGCGCCGAGCATGCAGGAGGGGATGACGCGTTTCGGGTCGGACGCCGCATAGGGAATTGCGCCTTCGGTAATGAACGACAATCCCATCAGGTAGTTGACCTTGCCGTCCATGCGCTCTTTCTTCGTCCATTTGTGCGGCGCGATGGTGGTGGACAGCGCGATGACGATGGGCGGAACCATACCGCCGATCATGACTGCCGCCATGACGTTAGAGCCCGTATAGCCGTTGGCGAACGCCGTGGCGATCGCCGCCGTACCCGTGACGTATGCCGCTTTGTTGATGGGACCGCCGAAGTCGATAGACATCATTGCGCCCAGAATAAATCCTGCAACCGCCGCGACCGCCAGATTGCCTTCGCTTGCCGCTGCGAGCTGATTGAACACCCATTCGAGTCCCAGTCCGATATACGAGAAGGGGACGTTAAAGAAGAACATCACAACGCCGATTGCCAGCGCGCCTACCAGCGGGTAGATGAACGTCGAGCGGATCCCGTCCAGACTGTTGGGGATCTTTTCGGTGACCTTGCGCAGTAAGATGATCAGATATCCGCCGGCAAATCCCGCGAATATTGCACCCAGGAAGCCGGGCGTGGCTTGCAGGCTGACGTCGGCGCACAGCGTCGCTACGTTGAACTGCGCGCTTGTCGCCAAAACGCCGCCCACAAATCCGACGATCAGACCAGGACGGTCTGCAATCGAATAGGCGATGAACATGGCTAGGATGGGTAACATCACGCCGAACGCCGCATTGCCGATCGTGGAGAAGAACTGTGCCGCCGACGTAAAGCTACCGAATGCGGAGCCTGCCGTGTCGGCAACGCCCACGTCGCACAAAAATCCGATGGCTTTCAAAATACCGCCGCCGATGACGAAGGGTAGCATGTGCGAAACGCCGCACATCAGATGCTTGTATATCTGCCGTCCGATGCTCTGTTTTTCGCCCGTAGACGCGGTTTCGCTCTCGCCCGTGCCGTGATAGACGGCAACGTCGCCGCTGAGCGCGCGTTGCAAAAGCTCCTCTGCCTTGTGAATGCCGTCCGCCACTTTGGTTTGAATGACCTTCTTTCCGTTAAAGCGCGCCATAGGCACGTTCGCGTCGGCGGCAACCACGATACATTCGGCGTCTTTGATTTCCTTCGCCGTCAGCTCGTTCTTCGCGCCGCCCGAGCCGCGCGTTTCAACCTTGATGCGGATTCCCAGTTTCTTCGCGGCGTTTTCCAGTCCCTCTGCCGCCATGTACGTATGCGCGATACCAGTGGGACAGGACGTCACGGCAAGAATTTTCAGCTCGCCTTCGGCTTGTTCCGCGCTCTCTTCCTTCTTCTCGCCTGCCTTTTCTTCAAGCAGCGAGAGAACCTCCTCACCGCTGTTTTCCGCCATGAGTTTTTACCTATTGTATTTCATGGTAAAGATAGGAAACGTCGAACCAACGCTCGCCGGACTGGTGATTTTCCTTTCCAAACTTTGGGACGCCGTCACCGATTATTTAATGGGACGGATTTCCGATAAGACGGTTTGTAAATTCGGCAAACGCCGTATCTATATGTTATGCGGCACGTTCCCGAGTATCCTTTGCTTTGTGCTACTGTTCGTACTTCCCCCGTCGGCATCTCCGCAATGGGCGAAGTTTTTATATTTCCTGTTCGTCAACTGCCTCTACAATACCGCTTGGACGGTGGTGTACGTGCCGTACAATTC
>CAMWQK010000116.1 GCA_947176445.1 uncultured Clostridia bacterium
ATAAAAAAGTTCGCAATGGCGAACTTTTTTTGAAAATCGGGCTTAAAATCGTTGACAAAGGGGAGAGAGTATGCTAAAATATGCCCGTAAGTTCGCAATGGCGAACTAATTTTTCGACAAAGAAGTTCGCAACGGCGAACAATTTTTATTCGCATGAGTTCGCAATGGCGAACCAAAGGAGCAGATATGCCGCTTGTACTTGCGCCCGTGGGGCAGGAAATGAAGATCGTGCGGATTGCCGCAGACGATAAGACAAAGAAGCACCTTGCAAACCTCGGGTTGATCGCCGAGGCAAAGATCACCGTGCTCTCTTCGAATGGGGGAAGCGCGGTATGTATTGTAAAGGACGGGCGGCTCGCGCTCGACCGCAATATCGCGTCGCATATATTTGTTGCGTAAGCGCGTGTTTCGAACGATTTGTTTTGCAAGGACGGCAAAACAAATCGTTCGAGAAATGTAACTTATTTGCGGCGTTTGAGTTGTTGTTATTCTTCATCAACAGACAGCAAGCGCAAAGGGTTGCGCAAATGTGGTCTCGCAGCGGAGGGAAACCCTCCTCGCGAAACATATTTTGGAATGTGTGAATAATACATGGAGGTATACATAGAATTATGGAAAAGACACTTGATACTTTTTCCGTCGGGGAAGCGGGCGTCATCAAGTCCGTTTCGGGCGAGGGAAAAATCAGGCGCAGACTGTTCGATATGGGCGTGACGCCCGGTGCGCAGGTGACGCTTCGCAAAAAAGCGCCGCTCGGTGATCCGCTCGAAGTGAATATCCGCGGGTATGAGCTGTCTCTCAGAAAGTCGGAGGCGTGCTGTGTGTTGATGGAGGTGAACGCGTGAAAAAGTTTGCTTTGGCGGGCAACCCCAACTGCGGCAAGACGACGCTCTTCAACCTTTTAACGGGCTCGACGGCGTACGTCGGCAACTGGCCCGGCGTTACGGTGGATAAGCGAGAGGGGACGTACAAGCGCGGCGAAGAGCCCGTCTCGATCGTTGATCTTCCCGGTATCTATTCGCTCTCGCCGTACACGCCCGAAGAGGTCATCTCCCGCAACTATATTCTCGACGAGAGACCGGACTGCGTCATCAACATTGTCGATGCGACGAACTTAGAGCGCAATCTGTATCTGACGACACAGCTCATGGAGATCGACGTTCCCGTCATCATCGCGCTCAACATGATGGACGCGGTGGAGAAGGCGGGGGATAAGATCGACGCAAAAGCGCTCGAAGAGAAGATCGGCGTGCCCGTCGTAGAGATCTCCGCACTGCGCAATCACGGCATTAAGGAGCTCATGGACAGGGCGATCAGAATTTCCAAGATGCCGCGCAAAGGGGAGACGGTGCTTAAAAATTCTCCCATCGCGCACCTCATTCAGGACGTTGCGATCGCGCTCGAAGCGCAAAACGTCGCCGCGCCCCTCTTCCATGCGGTCAAACTCTCGGAGATGGACGAGATCGAAGTCGCCATGCACCCCGAGCTCGTGCCGATGGTGGATAAGTACAAGGCGACGTTCTCGAACGACACGTTCGGCACGGACTTTGAAGCGATCGTCGCCGACGCTCGCTACCGCTATATCTCGACGAACTATTCTTCCGTTTTAAGCAAAAAGGAGAAGGGGAGTGAGATGCGGCTCACGAAGTCCGACAGGGCGGATAAGGTGCTCACGCACAGAATCTGGGGTATTCCTATCTTCCTCGTCATTCTCTTTGCGATCTTCCACCTCACGTTCTCCGAGGATCTCTTCTATATCAGCGCCATGTCGGGCGGGCTGCCTACGCTATTCGACTCCGTAGCGGACGGAGGGCTCGGCTGGGAGGAGAACGCGGGCACGACGCTGCTTGCCTGTTTCTACGACGGGGCGGTGTTCTCTCCGGGCGTGATCCTCACAAACCTCTTAAATTGGGTGCTCGACTGGATCAACGTTTTGGCGGAGCTGTGCTGCGCGAATGCCGCGCCCTGGGTGGGCGGGTTCGTGATCGACGGCGTGCTCGGGGGCTTGTTTGCCGTGCTCGGCTTCCTGCCGCAGATCCTCATGCTCTTCCTGTTCTTCTCCATCTTGGAGGATACGGGCTACATGGCGCGCGTGGCGTTCATTCTCGATCGGATCTTCCGCAAGTTCGGGCTTTCGGGCAGGGCGTTCATGCCCATGATTATGGGCTTCGGCTGCTCCCTTCCCGCGATGATTAACACGCGTACGCTTGCCGATGAAAAGGAGCGCACGAGTACGATCCGCGTCATTCCGTTCTTCTCGTGCGGGGCAAAGCTGCCCATTCTCACCGCGATCGCGGGCGGTATCGTCGGCTACTTCGGCGTCGGCAATGCCGATCTCATTACATACAGCATGTATCTCATCGGAATTGTCACCGCGATCGTCGCCGTCATTTTGATGCGCTCGACGAGCATGCGCGGCGAAGTTCCGCCCTTCATCATGGAGCTTCCCGCATACCATGCGCCGCTTTTCAAGGGGCTGATGATCCATCTCTGGGATAAGCTCAAACACTTTATCAAGAAGGCGTTCACGATCATTCTCGCCTCGACCATCGTCATCTGGTTCCTTTCGTCCTTCTCGTGGGATTGGAAGTTCCTTGTGGAGACGCGCGTCATCGACGGCGAGGAGATCACGGCGAACTTCCGCATGAACGAGAGCATTTTGGGCTCTCTCGGCATGCTCATTCAGCCCGTCTTCACGCCGCTCGGGTTCGGCGCTCAGCTCGGCAGAGCCGCAGGCTGGGTGTTCGCGGTCGCGGCGCTCACGGGGCTTGTGGCAAAGGAGAATGTCATCGCAACGTTCGGCACGCTCGCTTCCTGCATTGCGGCGGGATATATCGCGACGGACGAGGGCGTTGAGGAGGCGATTGCCATGATCGAGGCGACGGGTATCACCATTCCCGCACTCATCTCGTTCATCGTGTTCAACATGCTCACCATTCCCTGCTTTGCCGCCTGCGCGACGGCAAAGGCGGAACTTCCCAAGGGCAAGTTCAAGTGGACGCTTCTCTTCTGGCTTGTGACCTCGTACAGCGTGTCGATGATGATCTACCTCGTCGGTAGCTGGTGGTGGACGGTGTTCATCTTCGCGGCTGTCATCGCGGCGATCGCGACGGGCATCGTGCTCTGGAATAAAAGACACCCGATGGCAAAAGAGGTCTTAGCGGCAGAGGAAATGATGCCGGAGCTCTTTGAAGAGGCGGCTGCCTCGAAGGAGGGAAAATGACGGGCGGTGAAATTGCTCTGATCGTCGTAGCGGCGGCGTTCGTTGTAGGCGTTGTTATCTGGCGGATGGTTTTAAGACTCCGCGGCAAGGGCGGTTGCGACTGCGGCTGCTCGGACTGCACGGGTTGCAAGTCCTGCGCTTCCAAAAAGAAAAAATAACCGATACATTCAATCCCCATAGATCTTTGAAGAGAGGGCGACCTGCGGGTTGTCCTCTCTTCCTATTTTTTCCAAGGGTCTTGACAACGCGGGCGGCGGGAAGTATAATAGGGAGCGTAAAAAATGACAGAGGAGGCTCGACTGTGTTAGGAAATTTTACTTACTGTAATCCCACAAAACTCTACTTCGGCAAGGACGCGATGAGCGGCTTGAAAGAGGAGCTGCCCAAGTACGGCAAGAATGTGCTCTTGGTATACGGCGGCGGCTCGATCAAGAAGAACGGCATTTACGATCAGGTCGTGCGCATTCTCCAAGAGTGCGGCAAGGCGATCTTCGAGGACGCGGGCGTCATGCCCAACCCCACTTCGGAGAAACTCAAAGAGGGCATCGAGCGCGCAAGAGCGGCAAAGGCGGATCTCATTCTCGCCGTGGGCGGCGGCTCGGTGTGCGACTACGCAAAGGCGGTGTCCGTCTCGGTCAACTGCAACGAGGACGCATGGGAGAAATACTTTATCCGCTTCGAAGAGCCGACCTGCGAGATCGTTCCCGTCGGCTGCGTGCTCACGATGGTGGGCACGGGCAGCGAAATGAACGGCGGCTCCGTCATCACCAACCATGCGCAGAAGCTGAAAATCGGGCACGTGTTCGACGAGAACGTATTCCCGAAGTTCTCCGTGCTCAATCCCGAATTTACCTACAC
>CAMWQK010000117.1 GCA_947176445.1 uncultured Clostridia bacterium
CGTTGATACTCGGCGGGGTGAAGTACGTCACCGTGTAGTCGTTCACGGTGAGATCGCCGCCGAGCACGACGGGAACCGCAACGTACGCGCTGCCCGTGTACGGGAAGAGGTTGGAAGTGACACCGCCCTCGCCCTCTGTGATGAGCACGCCGTTGACCTCTGCGCCGACCTGAACGGGCACCTGATCCTTACCGATCTTGAATTCGACGGGATTCGGGTGCGCCTCGGTGTTGACGAGGAGATTATAGTTTCTCGTATACTCGTCTTTGAGCGACGCCGTCACGTTACAGCTTGCCTCGGTGTGCGGGATCTTCTGAATGCCGTCTACCCACGATCCGTCTTCCTGCAACGTCTGATACGTGTAGTTGACGAGGCTTGCGCCGTCTTTGAGCACAGGCACTTTATACACGCCCTCGCCCTCTACATTATAATTACCCGATGTCCACTTGACGTAGACCGTCGCCTTGTTGATCTCCCAATCGCACGTCCAGGAGAACGTCTTGCCGTTCGTGCCGTTGATGTAGGAATTCGTATCGTTCTCGTCGGGCAGATAATAGCTGTCGTTCACGACGGTAAAGACGACGCGGGTCGTATACTTCAATGCCGATCCGTCCGCATTCGTCTGCCCTTCCGTTGCGTTTACCTGACCGTTACCGATGTACTGCTTGACGGCAAGTCCCGTCGGGATCGAAGCTGCATCCAGATAAATGGACTTCGCGCTGCCGTCATAAGTGAACGGCGAAGAGTACGCCCACTTGACGCCCGAGAGATCGACCTTGACGCGGTTGATCTTGTAGTAGAACTCGTAGGTCGTCGTCGTGTAGTAATACTTCGTACTGTAAGCCGACATCGTAACTTTGGCGCAATACAGTCCGTCCTTATAGCTGGTCGCACTCGTATTGCCGGAATAGGACGCAAGTTTGACGCCGAGACTTTGCAATTCCGCCTTCGTCTTTGCAATGGAGAAGCTGAACGCCTCGCCGTTGTATTCGAGTTCGAGCGGGTTCTCCTGCGTGCCGTATTTGAGCGTTCCGTCGTCGTTGTGCTCGACGAGCTGCTTTGCTCCGCCGGCGATCTTGCTGTTCGAATACTGCCAGAGCAGATATTCATGCGGCGCCTTGGGGTTATTCTCCGAATCGCTGAACGGCGCAAACGCGGTATTGATGAGGAACTGCTTGGTGACGGTCGTCTTGCTCTGCTTGTAGTTATTCACAGATCCGTCCGTTGCCGTCCGCACGCCGACGCGCCAGTATCCGTAGGAGAGCTTCTTGGGAAGATGATACAACCCGTCCTCTTCATCCCGATCGAGCGGATACGTGACGCTCGAATCCTGATAGTAATACACTTCGATGTTGGGATAATCGGGCTCGACGACCCCGTCGAAGGTGATCGACGCCGCAACGTCGACACCCGCAGGCCACTGCAAGTTGTTGGCATTGATCTGTGCCTGAATGTCGGAGTTGGACGAGACGAAATTGATCGTCGTCACAAACGACTTGGGCGTGATATTGATCGTGAACTGACGTTCCGTTCCGTAAGTATATCCGCTCGTATTGATATATTTGCCGTTGAGCGGGTCGATGAGCTCGATCTTCGGCGAATACGTGCCGACATTCTTTGCTCTGAGAACGAGCGTACCGTCTTCGTCCCAGGATACCTCCTCCATGCCCGACGGCGTATACTTATTCCAGTCCTTAAATACGTTCACGAACGTAAATTCCTGATATCCGCCGTTGTATACAACGCTCTTATTAAGGCTCGTCGTATCCTTATACTTGGGATAGGTCTGCTGATACTTATTGATCGTGACGGAGTAAGAATACGTATACGTTGAAATGTAGCTCGTTCTGCCGATCCAGTAGTAGTTGTTCGGTTCGGCAAGGCTGATGAGAATGGTATACGCACCGATATCGCTTGCCTGCACGGTGAGCACGTTGGGATCGCTGTCCGTCGCGCTCGTCCAGGACGCTTCCTCCATCGGGAACGTGCCGTACTTGTAGCTGATGAGCCCCTTTTCAACGTTGCGGATGCTGAACTGCTGCTTCTGACCGTTGTAGTTGTAGCGTACGCTCGTCACCGAACGGTTGGGCGTCGGAACGCCTGCCTTGTTGATGACAATGGTATACGTACGGTCGGTCGTGTACGTCGTACTGTTGGACTGACGATACCAACGCACGCTTGCGGGATCGGCAAGCTTCAACGAGAACGCATAGGTGCCCGCATTCTTCGCTTGCAGAATGAGCGTATCGTTCTCCCACGAGACGAACTCCAAGCCCTCGGGCAAGGTCGACTGATCGACGATGATGAACGTGTTCCCGTCCATATCCTTGTCGTTGATGACGCCCGTAATGATGAGCTTTTGATACTGCGTATTGTAGGTATACGTCACGCGCTGCGTTTCGTTGTCCTTTGTTCCCTGAACAACGGGGAAGTTGATATACTTATTTGTAATGGTGATCGTGTACGTTCTCGCAGTGGGAGTGCTGGTCGAATCGGGTCTGATCCAGCGCGAGTTGGTGCCGTCGTGCGCATTGCGTACAGTAATCGCATAGCTCGTCGCAATACGCGCGCTCAGAGTGAGCGTATCGTTCTCCCACGAGACGACTGTCATGCCCTCGGGCATATTGTCGACCGTGAACATCGGATCGCCAAACACGTCCAACGTATTGGGCACGCCCGTCATGACAAATGTCTGATACGAACCGGTATATTGCGTCGAATAGTTGATCGCGCCCGACGCCGCCCCCACGATGACGGGCTGATTATAGTAGCCCATCGTGATGGAGAACGTAAACGTTCTTCCATTGCCTGCGCTGGTATTTCCGTAAGCTGCCCAACGGGTATTGTCGGTATTTGTCTGCCCGAGTACGATCGCATACGAACCGTAGTTGACCGCGCGTACGGTCAGCGTATTGTTCTCCCAGGAGACAAGCTCCAAGCCGCCCGTTCCCGTCGTGGGAATGGGTGCGCTGTTATAGAGTACCGTAAAGAGATTGTTGCCGTCGATGTCCTTCGTCGTGGGGATGTTCTCGATGACGAACTCGTGATACTGCCCGTTGTATTGCGCCGATGCCGTGAACGTCCCTACCGCCTTGCCCTGGATATTCGGCGTCGTATAGAGCGCACGGTTAATGGAGAGCGAATAGGCACGGGACGCCGGTCTTGAAGTAGACGATCCGACGACCTCCCAACGCGTGTTGTAGGAGTTTGCATTGCCGAGCGTGACCGTATACGCCTTCGCGTTCACCGCCTCGACGACGAGCTTACCGTTCTCCCACGAGACGATGGACATGCCGTCGCTGAGGGTGACCGTAAAGAGGTCGTTCCCTACCTCGTCTTGCAGCTTGGGAAGATTTTCGAACGTAAACTGCACCTTCTGACCGGTGTAGTCGACGCTTTCGCTCGTCACCGTCACCGCCTTCCCTTCAAGATTGGGCGCAGTGAAGTGCTTTCTCGTGATCGAATAGGTCAGCGAACGCGCGTTCTTCGCAGCATCGCCGCTCAGATTCGCCCACTTGGAGTTCTCGCTGTTGATGTGGCTGAACGTGATCGTATATACGCCGTAGTTTATAAAGCGGAGCGTGAGAACGTTGTATTCCCACGAAACTTCCTGCACCGCATACGCGCCGTCCATCTGTCCTGTCGTATCGCAGGTAACGGTATATTGCACAAGCCCGTTGCTGTCTACGGCGATCTTGACTTCGTGCCACTTCGCGTCGTATTCCGCGGTCGCCGTGGTCGCAGTTCCGCCCTCGTAGACGGGCGTTGCAATGCGCGCGTCGCCGATGGCGAAGGTGAACTGAATGGTGTCGCTGTTGCCCGTCTCCCACATCCAGTCGTTGGCGGGTTTGGGCGTGACCGTAATGGTAAACGTGCCTGCCGTGGGCGCTTCGAAGGTGATGACGCCGTTCTCGTACGAGCGCTGCGTCAAGCCCGTCTGCGCGCCGATTGCAACGTATCCGTCGGGTACGTCCGCAATGCTGATCGTATGATCCGCATCGGCAAAGGCGATGGTCTTGACGGTGTTCGCCTTATCCGCTTCGTGACCGACGATGTACGGG
>CAMWQK010000118.1 GCA_947176445.1 uncultured Clostridia bacterium
ATGGAGAACTCCTCCTCGCCGCCCGCCGTGATTGCGTTTACGACTTCCGCAAGCCGCTTCGGCGTGTATCCGAATGCGAGTTTCAAGACCTCGCGGCAGCAGTATCCTTTGAATTTGCGCGAATACGTGCCGTTGACATGTTCGTTTTCATACTCCGCAGAAACGTCGAAAGAAGTCGTCTTGCAGTCCTTTTCCGCAAACCCGATGCGCGCAAGGCTTGCACGAAGCGCCTGTACGCGCCCGTCCGTCTCGCTGACCGCCGCCTCCGTCGTCGCACGCGTGCAACTGACCGTGAGCGAAATTTCCACACTGTCGGCAGGCGAAACCGCCGTGCCCGCGCCCGTCACCCTAACCGTTCTCATTGTTCCGTCCTCTTAAATGCGTTCGACTGCATGATGAAGTTCAGAATCTCCGCCGCGTTGCGCTGCAACTCGCCGAGCGTGATGCCGTTCTTCTTGCCGAGCGATTTGAGCAGCGATCCGTCGGGCGTCCTGCGTCCGACATATCCGCCGCCCGGCATGAGCAGGTTGACCCCCGAGCGTACGCGGTAGGCGTTCTTTTTGAGTTTATGGAACTCGGGGCTCTTTGCGGGACGCATCCACCAGTCGGTCATGATGTTCCCGTCATACCCCCATTCGCCGCGAAGCACGCCGCGGCACAGTTCATAGTGATAGTGCGCCCAGACGCCGTTGACCTTGTTATACGAGGTCATAATATTCTGCGGCTTGCCCTCTTTGACGCAGATTTCAAAGCTGCGCAAGTAGATTTCCCGCAGGGCACGCTCCGAAACGCAGGAATTATTGTGATTGCGGTTGAACTCCTGATTGTTGCACGCAAAGTGCTTGGGACAGGCAGAAACGCCCGCGCTCTGCACGCCGCGCACCGCTGCCGCACCCATCTTGCCCGTGACAAACGGATCTTCGGAAAAATATTCGAAATTGCGACCGCACAGCGGGTTGCGGTGCAGATTCATCCCCGGCGCAAGCAAGACGTGCGAGCCGCGCTCGATCATCTCCCCGCCGATTGCGGCGTATACCTCGGAGACAAGTTCTTCATCGAAAGTAGCGGCAAGCGCCGTCCCGATGGGAACGAGCGAGCTTGCGCACTTTAAGCGAATGCCCGAAGGACCGTCCGTTGCCGTGACGGGCGGGATCCCCTTGCTCCTGAGCGAGGACAGCACGCCGCCGACCACGCCCGCATTGCCCGAAGCGCCCAGGGGGCTGTCCATCACGTAGTCCCCGCGCGAGATCGCCTCGAGCTCGATGAGTGAGAGCTGGGAAACAAAATCATCCATGGAAACTCTGCCGCTCTTGACGTCTTTGAGTAGGTACCCCTGATCCCCCGTCATGGGAAGCGCGGGCAGAAGTGCAGAGAGAATTTCCGATTTTAAGTTCTTTTTCGCCGTCGGAACGGACGTGCGGACGGGCACGAGCCGACCGTTTTCCTCGCGCGCCGCAACGATCTGAAATGCCGCTTTGGGCGCGCACTGCTCGGTGAGCTGTTCGACGAGGCGGGTATGCCGCGCAAGCGTTGCAATGCGGGGCGCACTGCGCACGTTCGTTCCCACGAAGATGCCGTAATCCCCCGCCTGTAACACGAACGCCGAAACGGACGCATCGTAAGAGGCGAGAAGGTGCACGGGAATCTCGATCTCTCCCGTCTCGATCTCTCCCTTTTCAAGCAGTTTCGTCTTGGCAAACCCGACGAGCTCGCGCGCGGGATTGCCGAGCGAGCCGCACGGCTTTCTCACGTAGACCTGAACGACCTCTCTGCCTGCACGCGTACCGACGTTCTGCACGCGCCAATTAATGCGGATACCGCCGCCGTCGAGATCGGTCGCCGTTGCGGAAACTTCGAACTTGGTATAGCTCAGCCCGTAGCCGAAGGGAAAGAGCACGTCGCTCTTGGAAAACGTCTCGAACCAGCGGTAGCCGACAAAGATATCCTCTTCATACACCGTCTTATCCGCATTGCCGAAATTCTTTGCGGAGGGATAGGACTCGTAGCGCATGGCGATGGTATCGGTGAGCTTACCCGAGGGATTGACGTCCCCCGCAAGCAGATCGGCAACGGCGTTTCCCATCTCCATACCCCCCTGCCAAACGACGAGGATCGCGGAGAGCGCGTGATTGTACGTGGTCACCCAGGAAAAGTCGATGAGGTTTCCGATATTGAGTACGACGACGGTGTGCTTAAACCGCTTTGTTACAAGCTCGAGCATCTCGTGCTCGGCGTCGGTCAGATAGTAACTGCCCTTTTTGAGTTCATTCTCCCGATCCTCGCCCGCGGCTCTGCCGATGACGATGATCGCCGTATCCGCCTCGCTCGCCGAATCGTTCAAGATATCCTCGGTGAGCGGCATCTCGGGATAATGCTGCGGCCAGTTCCCCCAGTACCCGTGATCGACGGGGTTGTCCTGCGACCAGGCGCGATACACCTGTGCAAGCGAGGGCTCGATCTCGATGTTCGGATGCGCTTCCAGCCCGTCGAGAATGCTCACGCGGTAGGGTTTAACGACGTCGCCCCCCGAGCCGTAACCCGTATAAAAGGTATCCGTCTGCACTCTGCCGAACACCGCGCACTTGCCCTTTAAGGGAAGCGTTCCGTCGTTTTTGAGGAGCACCGCGCCGTCCGCCGCCGCACGGCGCAACAGCTGTGCCATGCCCGGCGTCTCCGCCGCGCGCCCCTCCGCGGCGAGCGACTCGCCCTGTTTAAGGCTGCTCCCCGCTGTACTGACGTATATTTTCACCGCAAGATTTTTGAGTTTCTGTTTGAAATTTGCCACGTTTTCCCTCGCGTGTAGTATGTTAGAATATTCCAAATTTATTATAACATGACTATGCCAAGATGTCAATGTACAATTTATTGTAATTTTGCGAATTTTTGTTGAAACCGCCGAGGAAACACGTCGATTTTATAAAGCCCCCTGCCAACGGCAGAGGGCTTTTCCATTTAACCGATACTCGGTCTGAATTCTTCTTTTGCATTCAGCGCGGTGATCTTCAAGCCGTGCGGCACGCAGATAATGACGCCGTTCACCGCGGATATCTCCGTCATGTACATACAGTCCTGATGGATACTGCAATTCGTCTCGTGCATTTTGATTGTCCGCTTTTCCGTGTCGATGACGAGCGTGTTGTACTTTCCCTTCTCGCCGTCACGGTAGACGGTGACGTATACAAGATTGTCATCGCTTCGCTCTTCGACGAGCCCCGCGCCCGCAGGCGCAATCTCGCTGCCCGTTCCGAAGGTGTAGGTATAGAGAATGTTCCCCTCCCGCTCGATCTTGACGCCCGTGAGCGGCGTCTTGTCCGCAGTGAACACGAAGACGGCAAACAGTACGACGATAAGCGCCGCGAGAGCTCCGTAGACGACGAGATCCCACAGCGCAAACGGTTTGCGCTTTTTGACTTGTTCCACGCGGGAAAGTGACATTTGTACTCCTTATATATTGACGATGGGGATATCTGCATACAGCGTGTAATTCTCCGCCGCCATGTTCGTATACAGGGAATAGGTCTCGCCGTCGTAATAGACGAACAGCACATCCTTCCCTTGCAATTCGTTCTGAATATACGCGATCGCCCGATCTTTCCCCATGACGAGGAGCGCCGTCGAGGTCGCGTCTCCCTCCGCGGCGGACAGCCCGAACACCGATGCGCAGATCATTCCGCTGCCGTCCGTATTGTTCGGATCGGCGTTGATGGGATACCCCGTATTCGGATTGATGATATGGCAGAGTCTTCTGCCGTCCTTTTGATAATAGTAGCAGTTTTCGTAGTCGCCGCTCGACGAGAGGCTGATATCCCGCTCCCTGACCGAGAGGAACTCGCCCGCACTGCCCGTTGCAAGAACGCCCGCGCGGGGATTGTTGACGGCAACGTCCCATGCGGTGAGCTGCCCGTTCTCCATCATGCCGAACACGCTCATGCTGCTCCCGCCGACGCTGAAAAAGCCCGCGTCGTAGCCCGCGTCGCGGATGAACTTCGTCCCGAGGTCTGCTGCATACCCCTTGCCGATACCGCCGAGGTTCAGCTGCATGGTATAGGTG
>CAMWQK010000119.1 GCA_947176445.1 uncultured Clostridia bacterium
ATTATATATAAGGAAAAAGGACTTGAACCGCACCGTTCAAGTCCTTTTTTGTGAAACCTTTACATCGCCGCCGTCATATAAAAGTAGTAAAACTTTTCGTCTTCGCCGCACGGGCGGAATCCCGCCGCCCGCAGCATCCTATCCGACTTCACATTCTCGCGGTAGCACTTCGCCTCCACCCGCTCCAACCCGAGCGTATAAAAGGCGTACTCCGCAAGCGCGCGCATTGCCTCCGTCGCATAGCCGTTCCCTTCCGCCTCCGGCAGGAGCCGAACGCCCGCCTCGGCCTCCGAACGGTACCCGAAACGGTGCAGCACCGCCTCGCCGACGAGCTTCCCGCCGCAATAAATGCCGAGCGGCATCTCGAACTTGTGCTTAAAGTCCGATCTTGCAAGCTGTAAAAACCATTCGTCCGCGGGATTTGTCTCGTCCTCGCGGTAGTCGTAGCCCCAGTACTTGTTGCGCTCCGTATCCCGACACAGCCGCGCATAGTCATTGAGGTCGTCCTCTTTGACCGCAGCAAGTTTCAGCCGCTCCGTCTTCAACACGGGCAGACGCGAAACGCCGTCGATCGCCCGCTTGGGCGTGACGTTATATTTATCTACCAGCTCGCAGGGCAGATATTGCAGTTTGGATTTTCTCAACCCCCTGTCCCCCGCATCGTCCATGCGGTTAAGATACAGGCACCGCCCGTCGCAAAAGGCAAGCGCAAACTGCTGCGCCATCATCGGATACGCGCCCTCGTACTCGCGCAACGCCTTCTCGATATGCACGACGATCATATCCCCGCACCGTTCCCCGAAGGAAGCCGCCACGATTCTGCCGCCCACGGTCAGATAGCCGCCGAGCAGCCCGAGTGCGGCGATATTCGGCAAGATCTCATACACCTCGTCCATCTCCTCTTCCGCGAGGAAGGCGTGCTTGGCGCGCTGTGAGCTTTCGTACTCCTTCAAAAAGGCAAAGACAGCGGACTCGTCCTCGGGCTTATAGACGTGAAACGCCCAGTCCGGATAGTTTTTCTTGAATTTATTGACGTGGTTTCGCTGCCCCGAAAACTTGCCGCCCGCATACGTCTTAAAATTCTCGGCAGGATACAGATAGTCTCGCCAGCGGCGGGGATTTGTGATGAGCACCTCGTTCCCATACACCGTCGCCATTTCACCGACGCGGCAACGCGGCACGTTGGTATAGTGCAGCCGCTCGTCGCCGTCCTTGCAGTGCTTCTCGATCTCAAAGAGCGCCACGCGTTCCTCTTCGAGCCGCTCCTCGTCCGTCGCGGCGATCGAAATGGGATAGTGGTAGAAATGCTTGCCCGCATACAGCTCTTTTATGACGAGACAGTTCCCCACGAATGCATAATCGGGATTGAGGTACTTTGCCCACATATACTGAAATCCGACGGAAAAATCGCTGATATGCGACGTCTGCGCCGCAAAATAGGGCGCAACCTCTGTGAGTTTCTCTCTTGTCAATTTGGTAAACTTCAACATGTTCTTCACAAAACAAACGGAGCGAACCCGCTCCGTTTCGGTTATATTTTATTTCTGATTTTCGAGGATCTCCAACAGCTCGCAGATATGATCGAGATCGTCGCGGGTGTAGTAGTCGATATAGATACGTCCCTTCTTCTCGGTACCGATGAGCGAGACCTTCGTCTTAAACGTGCCGCGCAACCGCTCGACGAGGTATTTGAGCTCCGCGCTCGTCTGCGCGTTCTTCTTTTCCTTTTCCTTCGCAAGCACCTCGGGCGGATTGAGATGCGCCTTGACTGCGCGCTCCATCTCGCGCACCGACCAGCCGTTTTTCAGGCACTCGTGCGCGAGCTCCTCCTGCGCCTCTTTGGCAACGGGAACGAGCGTTCTCGCGTGCCCCGAAGAGAGCTTTCCATCGCGAACGAGCTGAATGACCGCTTCCGAAAGCGTCAGAAGTCTGAGCGTGTTCGCGATCGCGGGACGGGATTTGCCCAGCCGCTCCGCGAGCACTTCCTGTGTGAGCGAAAACTCTTCCATGAGCCGCTTCATACCGTACGCCGCTTCGATGGGGTTCAAGTCCTCGCGCTGCAAGTTCTCGATGAGGGAAATTTCCTGAATTTCGCGATCGTCTAGCTCCTTGATGACGGCGGGCACCGTTTCGAGCCCCGCCATGATCGCCGCACGGTATCTGCGTTCGCCCGCGATGATCATGTACCGCCCGTCGGGCGCGCGGTTGACGATCAAGGGCATGATCACGCCGTGCTTTTTGATCGAGTTCGCGAGATCGCGCATAGCATTCTCGTCGAACGCCTTACGCGGTTGATCGGGATTGGGATAAATTTCGGAGAGTGCGACCTCTGTTGCGGAGCCGCCCTCCGTCTGTGCGTTTGCGTAAGCGCCTTCCGTATCGCTGAACAGCGCGGAGAGCCCCTTTCCAAGACCTTTTGCCATAGTTATTCTCCTTTCCCTTCGGATTTTTTCAAAAACTCTTCGGTGAGAGCGGCGTATGCGCGCGCGCCCATGCACTTCGGATCGTGCAGCATGATCGGCTTTCCGTGGCTCGGCGCTTCGGAAAGCCGAATATTGCGCGGAATGACGATCTCATAGAGTTTCTTCGTAAAATATTTTTTGATTTCCGCCGCGATCTGCTTGCTGATGAGCGATCTGCCGTCGTACATCGTCAGAACAACGCCCTCCACCTTCAAACTCTTGTTAAGGTGTTGACGAACGAGCGAGATGGTGTTCATGAGCTGAGAAAGCCCTTCGAGTGCGTAATATTCGCTCTGAATGGGAATGATCGCACTGTCGGCTGCCGCCAAGGCGTTGATGGTGATGAGCCCGAGCGAGGGCGGGCAGTCGAGCAGAATGTAGTCGTACGTACCGCGCACCTTGTCGAGCGCGCCCTTTAATACCTTTTCGCGGCTCTTTTTATAGACGAGCTCCACTTCCGCGCCCGCAAGATCAATATTCGAGGGCAAAATGGCAAGTCCGGCAATCTCGGTATCGAGTACGTTGTCCTTGACTTCCTCATCTTCGATGAGCACGTTATAGACGGACTTTTTCAGCGTACTCTTGGAAAATCCAAGCCCCGTCGTGGCATTCCCCTGGGGATCCATATCCACGAGGAGTACTTTTTTCCCCGCTTTGGCAATATATGCCGCCATGTTTACGCAGGTCGTCGTCTTTCCAACGCCGCCCTTCTGGTTGGAAAAAGCAATGACTTTTCCCTTTGCGCTCGCCGTTGTCGCCATAAGCTACCTCACTCGTCAATTTTCGTCGTCTTTCTTCTCTTCTGCGGACGGTTTCTCTTCCGCAGGCTCACTTGCAGGCTCTTCGGGAGCAGCCGTCTCTTTCGCCTCTTCCACGGGCTTCTCCTCGGGCATTACCGAGCCGAACGGATTATCGGGCGTCTTTTGGTCGTGCTCTTCCATATAGGCAAGCACTTCCTCGTACGTCGCACCCTTCATGAGCATATTTACTTCGGCAGTATAGATGGTCTCCCGCTCCACGAGCACGCGCGCCATATTGTCAAGTATTTGACGATTTTCGCTGAGCAGCTTGGTCGCACGCTCGTACTGCTTGGTAATGATCTTTTTGACTTCCTCGTCGATGATCGCCGCGGTCTCTTCCGAATAGACGGTGCGCTCCTCATAGTCCCTGCCGAGGAACACGGGGCCGCTGCTGCCGTAGGCAATGGGACCTAAGCGGTCGCTCATGCCCCACTCGGTAACCATCTTGCGGGCACGGTTGGTGACGTGCTGAATGTCGCCCGATGCCCCCGCAGAGAAGTCGTGAATGACAAGCTCTTCCGCAACCCGTCCGCCGAGTGCCATACAGATATCATCGTTAAGTTTGTTAACAGTGTCGCTTCGATCGTCCGTCTCGGGCCGTTGGAGCGTATAACCCGCAGCCATACCGCGGGGAATGATGGAAACTTCCTGCACTTCGTCGCAGTGCTCGCAGAGTTTTGCGAGAATTGCGTGCCCCGCCTCGTGGTAGGCAGTACACTTCTTATCTGCCTCGGTGACGACGCGGCTCTTTTTCTGAGGTCCCATAATGACCTTATTGATGCC
>CAMWQK010000120.1 GCA_947176445.1 uncultured Clostridia bacterium
GCGCGAAGCGCCTCGAAGATATTCACGCTCTCGATACTGCGGGCGCTGCCTTTGAGCATATCCCCCCGCCGCACGAACAGTAGCGCGGGACGGGCGTACTCCTCCGCAAGGCGCGCCGCAACGATCCCGACGAACCCCGCATTCCAGTTCTCTCCCGCGAGCATGATGACGCTCCCGTATGCGCCCTTCTTTGCAAGGATCGCCTTTGCCTGCGTGTACACCTCGTCGCAACACTTCTGCCGCTCTAAATTATAGGCGTAGAGCTTTGCAGCGAGATCGAACACCTCGCCCTCGTCATCCGTCGTGAAGAGGCGGAGCGCGGCGTGCGCGTCCCCCATTCTGCCCGCGGCGTTGATGCGGGGCGCAACGGTGAACGCAAGCGTCTGCGCCGTGACTTCGCCGTCCGTCTTTTCAAGAAGCGCCCTGAAGGCGGGACGGGGATTTTTATTGATGAGCTTTAACCCCTCGGCGACGATATCGCGGTTTTCCCCGAGGAGCGGAACACTGTCCGCGACCGTCGAGAGCGCGCAGAAATCGAGAAGCGCGTTCGCCTTTTCACCGATGAGCGCCTGCGCCACTTTGAGCGCAACGCCCGCGCCGCACAGATTGTCGTAGGGGTAATCGTCCTTGAATTTAGGGTTGATGCAGAGACAGTCGGGAAGCTCGTCGGGCAGTTCGTGGTGATCGGTCACGATGACGAGCGCACCCTGCTCCTTGATATATTCCACCTCTCTTCTGTTGGAGATACCGCAGTCCACGGTGATGACGAGGTCGGGCAGGAACTCGTCGAATATCTTATCGATTGCCTCCTCACTCATGCCGTAGCCCTCCGTGCGCTCGGGCACGTAGAGGTACGGCTCGATGCCGAACTCCGAGAGCGCGCGGTACATGATGGCGGATGCGCCGATCCCGTCCGCATCGTAGTCGCCGAACACGGCGACGCGCCACTCCTCGTCGCGGGCGCGGTGCAAAAGCTCCGCAGCTTCGCGCATGTCCTTCATCAGAAAGGGCGAAAGAAAACGCGCCTTGGAGGGCGAGAGAAATCCCCGCATCTTCTCCTCGGTATCCATGCCGCGCGCATACAGAATGCCCGCCGTCGTCTCTGTGAGCGACAGCGCCTCTGCCAGCCGTTTTACCGCGGCGGACTGTTCTTCCCCGAATTCATATTCACGAATGAGTTTTTTCATAGCGTTCCTTTTGCGACTTTCCGAATTTAGCAAACAACGGCGGGTGTCCCCGCCGTTGTAATCATTTTGATGAACTTAGGCTTCTTCGACTTCCGTTTGCTTTTGCGCGCCCGCATAGCGGCGGTGGCGCTTCAGAGCCATTTTGTCGAACTTGTCTTTGATCGGCGCGTATATAACGGGACCGAGGCAAAGCGAGGAATAAGCCGAAACCGCAATCGGAAGAAGGAGGGGCAGAACACACAGTCGGACGCCGCCTACTGCGATCCCGCCAAACAGTGCGACGGGCACTGCAAGCGCGATGAGGATCGCGACGATTGCAGGGAGCGAACTTTTGAGCGATGCGGAGATTGCCTCTGCCGCGGACACGCCGCGGAAGGAAGCCTCCTTAAAGTTCTCGCGCATCTTCACGCTCTGAACGAGCCAGAGAAGAACGGAGAGCAATGCACCGATGGATGCGAAGAGCACGGGCGCATAGGTGTATACGGGAATGCGGGTAAGTGCAAGGATGGCAAGCACCAGCGCACTGTCGTGCAGAGCGAGGCACGCGCCGACGAGCGCTCTGCCGAGCCCGCAACGGATCCCGACGTAGACGAGCGCCACGATGACGCCGACCCCGACGCCGATTGCACCGCGCCAGATTGCCTCATACATGGGCTGCGCCTTGTATTCGTGAACGTTCACGTACATTTCGGCGTCTGCATAGACGGAATCTTCCGCATAGATCGCACTTTCAACGGCAGCTTTCACTGCCTGAAGTTTTTCCGCAGAGGCGGAGGGTGCGAATGTGTATTCGAGCATACCGCCGTTCGTCACCTCGTAGGTGCGCTTCTGCGTGTATTTCAGCCCATTTGCTTTGAGCTGATCCTCGCAGAGCTTCTGAAGATCCTCTTCCGTCTTCTCGCCGATGAGGACGACTGCGTCGTAGGTGACCTCGATTGTCTTACTCTCGATCTTATCTGCGGTGTAGTTATATCCGAACAGAATTCCGAGGACGAGCCCCGCGATGAGAATGACTGCGGAAACCGCCGTAAAGAGCGGCCATAATTTGAAGATACGTGACTTATTCATCTTCCACCTCCTCTCTCTTGAAGTGGCAGAACTTACCCTTGTTTTTTGCAAGCGCCATCATGATCGCCCAGTAGAAGCGATTGACAAGCAGCGTGCATACTCCGGAGAACAGGACTGCAAGCCCCAACGCGAGTGCGAATATTTTCAGTTCCAAGGTTGCAATGAAATAGGTGAGGAATGCGATGATCGCAAGTGCGATGTGCAGATCAAAGATGTGGAAGAAGCACTTCTTGTACCCCTGCTTGACCGACGAGGTGATCGTCTTGCCGAGCGCGTATTCCTTGCGGGCATACTCGAAAGAGACGAAGTTGCTCACATTGAGAATTGCAAAGCCGATGACCGTTGCCGCAATCGTGTTAACGCCGAGATACAGCTCGGGGATGAACGAGAGGCAGACGACCATGAGGATCGCATAGGTGAGAATGGTATACAGGTGCGTGAACCCGAGCAGGCGATAACGCACGAAGGCGAAGACTGCGGATGCAAG
Organism: uncultured Clostridia bacterium; assembly: GCA_947176445.1. Lineage (GTDB taxonomy): Bacteria > Bacillota > Clostridia > Christensenellales > Borkfalkiaceae > Gallimonas. The sequence continues at coordinate 2,743 of CAMWQK010000120.1, forward strand.
CAGCATTGCGCCGAATGCGATGTAGATGAACATGAGCGCGTTGTCGCCCATGCCGTCTTCATAGACGCGCGCCTCGCTGAACGTCATGTTGAGGCTTGTCTCCTCGCCGTTAACGACGCTGTCGATGAGCTTTGCAACGATGTTCGCCGTCTCTTCCGTGTAGCTGCCGCTGATCGCAAGCGAGCTCTGATCGATCTCCTGCGAGACGGTGAGGGAAATCACGTTATTGTCACCCACCTTGAAGTACATGGTGGAAGTACTGTCGCTCGAAGCGGACGCGGTCGCGTTCTTTACAAGCTCTTGACCCGCGCTCGTGAAGTCGATGATGACGTAAGCCGTATCGTTCGCCATTCTGGAAGTTGCACCCTTCACGTAGTCGGTGATCGGGTTTTCCTCGCTCGCCTGAACGATGGTCTGCGCGCTGTTTTCGTCCGAGCCGTACAGGATCTTGAACTCGCCCATGTAGCCGAAGAGCTGCACCGCCGTGCCCGTCGCGGTCATACCCTGCGCCATGGAGACGCGTACGGTATAATCGTCGCAGACGTCGACGCGTGCGCCCGCGATATGCGCACTCTCGTAGCGCTTCGTGATCGCCTTGACGCTCGCTGAAAAATCGCTCTTGAACGATTCCTTGATCGCTTCGGAGCCCTCTTCGCAGACCGACTCCTTTTCCAGATAGATCGAACCGTTGGCGTACGCAATATAATCCGCCTTCTCGTCCTCGTCAAGTCCGACGTATTCCTCCGCCGAAATGACGCCGTCCGGATAATACACGGCGTTGTAGCCGCCGCCGAGCTGCGAATCCTTATCCATGATACTTACGGCAGAATTGTATTTTTTGATATTGTTCGCTCCGTACTCGAACGATACCGTACAGACCGCGCATAAAAAAGCGATGACCAGCGTGATCAGTACCAAAAATACCGCCGATTTTTTCTTGCCCATCGTTGCCTCCCAGTGAAAAAAAGGAAAGTTACTTTCCGTAAAAACTACTTTGCGGAAGTTCCGCTCTTTTCATTATATATAAATCGTGCGCGTCCGTCAAGCCGAAACGCGCCGAATTTTACTTTTTTCTCGTTTATTTTTGTTCAATCGCTTCCGTCTGACGCGCTTTGCGCGCAGCAAGGACGTGCATTGCGCACTCGATGCGCTTTTTCATCATCGCGCACGTCATCGTGTACGGCTCGTCGATGTCGCCGTTATAGTGGTAGTTGTTCGCATTGCAACCGCCCGAGCAGATGAACTTCGCAAAACAGTCGCTGCACTTT
>CAMWQK010000121.1 GCA_947176445.1 uncultured Clostridia bacterium
TCCCCCGCTCGCGGAAGAGCTAGGAGACGGACTTCTCAGATGCGAGCGTACGCTGCCCCGCCGCCGAGTCGATGAGCGCGGAGAGCGACCCGTCGCCGTTTCGCTTCCAGCCGATTTTGCGGCTTGTCTCGTCGATCGCCCGCGCGTGATAGTCCACGTCCTTGCCCGCCGCAAAGTGCTCGGCAACCACGTACACGTTCCCGTCGAAGTCGACGGCGTACCAGTGCGCGGAGAGCGGATTTTTCAGTCCCGGATCGATGGAGATCGTGTCCTGCCACGAGGCGGGGACCTCGAACGGCTCGATGACGTGCACGCTCTCGTCGAACTCGGGATAGACGAGCCCCTCCCGCGTACAGAATTTGCCGTAGCGGCGGGATTGCAGCTCCGTCTCGTCCATCGTGCCTTCGAGGAGCGCGATCTCCTTTTTGGAGAGGTACGGGTTGTCCGCCCATTCCATGAATTCGTACCACACTTCTGGGTTGTTCTTGCGGTTGAGATAGATCTCCTCATAGAGGAAGGTCAGCCCCTTGAGCGGCGTCATCGTGCCGAAAATCTCCCCGCGCCTGTCGAGCACGCGCATACGGCACTCTTCGTAGATCTCCTTCGGCGGCTCTTCGTCGAACCACACAAAGTCAAGCGAGCTGCCCTGAAAGCGCTCTCTGCCCTGATCGCAGCTCTTGAACCCGATGACGGACGTCCCGCCGAACGCGTTTTTGACGATGATCTGATCGATGACGCCCGTCTCGGGGCTGTCCTTTCTGCCGCTCGTCATCACGATGTCGGCGATACGGTCGGGGCGGAGATAGTGCAGGATCTTCTTCTGCGCCACGTCGCGCTGCACCTGCGCCGTCAGCGATACCACCCAGCCGAACACGTTCGGCTTATTCTTGCGGTAGGGATGAATACCGAGGGCGAGCCACACCGCCTCCACCGCCCCGCACTCCGTCTTGCCCGAGCGGTTGCCGCCGAACACCCAGCGGTTGCGCTTTTTCGAGCGATGAAAGGCGAGCTGCTTTTTGTGCCGCTTTCCCGTGTTGTATCGGGAAAGAAAATCGCGCTCCCTGCGCTTCTTCTGCTCCGCCTCGATCGCCATGATTTTATTGATTATTTCGTTCATATTCGTCAATCATTTCCCTTTTCCGCGCATTTGCGTTTGCTAAGATATCACGTATGAAACGCATCATTCTTTTTTTTCTCATCGCCATGAGTATCCTGTCTCCCACAGCCGTCACCGCGCATGCCGACGGCGAAGCTTCTTCCGAGCTGTACGCCGTTGCCGACAGCCGCGAAGTATATTTCTACTCCGAGCCGAAGGAGAGCAGCGGACTGTTCATTCTGCCCTACACCTACTACGTGAAGGTGATCTCCCTCGGCGATCCCTTCTGCCGCGTCGAATACCTCGACGATACCGGGTCCTACCGCAAGATCACGGGGTACTGCAAGAAGTCGGAGATCACCTTCGTCGACTTCACACCGGCACGCCCCTTTCTCCGCCGCGAGATCACCGTGCGCTACTCGCTCGATAATAACCGCCCTGCGATCGGCACGGGCACGTTCGACAGCGTGGAGGTCAACTACCTCTACTACGGCAGCTACCGCGCGGGCACTTCCCTCTTCCACTACGTGTACGCAAACGGCGAATTCGGCTACGTTCCCGCCGACGAGGAGATCTTGTACGACTTAAATACCGACTATCTTGAACAGGTCTCCGCCACGATTCCGCCCGTGCAGGAAGACCCCGCTACGACCTCTTCGCTCTCCGCCGTGCAGATCACGGTGATCTGCGTCCTCTGCGTCGCCGTCGTCGGGATCGCCGCCTTCGTGCTCCGCGGTAAGCGCACCGAGCACAAGCATAGCGACGACTCGTCCGACTTCTGACCGTTTGCAAACGCGATCGGACGACGGGTGCGCTTTGCCGTGATCGCGCTCTCCCTGCCCTCTTTGAGTGCTCTGTATATCCGCATATAGGGCGAAAAATCGGAAAAGTCGGCGAGGAAATCCTCCTCGCGGTAGCCGTAGACGCATAAGAGGTGCGCAAATTTGAGGAGCGTCGCCCGCTGATTGCGATAGTACGTGCGCTCCGAGCAGGAAAAGGCGCACCCTTCCGCTTTCAGATAATCTCTCCTGCGGAAATATTTATATTCGAGCAAGAACCTCTCCCGCTCGGTCATATGTAAGATCGCCCGCTCCAACACGCTGCGCACACGGGCGATCTTTAATTTTACCGCCATCTCCTCTATGATCCGCCCCGCCGATTCAAACGCCGACAGATGGTCCTTAAAGGAGAGCGCCGCCTTATTCTCCACCGAGACGGACAGCGCCTCCTCCATCTTCTCCATCTGCGGATAGGCGTATAAAAGCGTCTTTACGTAATCCAACTCTGACATCACGAACATTCCTCCGAACAAAATACGAACATTTGTTTGTATTTATATCATAGCACGGAAATATGACAGGTTACGGCAAGTCTGCCAAAAAACTTGGCTTCCTTTGGAAAAATTTTCCAAGGGAAAAACGCGGATTTTTTTGCGATATCGCAGAGGACTTGCGGGAAAATCCGACAAAATATTTAACGAATGCTTGTCTTTTGCGCATGCGCGTGTTATAATAGGGAACATGAAACATTTTAAGATGTTGGCGGCGAGCCTCTCGCTGTGCATGCTTGCACAGTCGCTGTGGCTCGTTCCCCTGTCCGCAACGGCAGAGGCTGCGGAAACGACCGATACAACTGAAGAGATCGTCACGGTAGACGCATCGTCGTCCGAGCTGTTCCTGCCGGAGTCGTACGAGCAGTATCTCCCGCTCGAAAACCCGACGGACGTCGCACTCTTCGGCGATCACATTGCCGTTGCCGACGAGAACAGGCTGTATGTATTCGACGGAAGCACATACCGCATGTATACGCATATTCGGGAGAACGCAGGCGGCGAATACGACAGCTCGATCTCCAAGATCAGCTTCGACGAGAACGGCACGCTGTACTTTGCCGACCGCGACCTCTCTCTATATACACTCCCCTACGAGGCGCTTTCGGAAGAGGAATTGCAGCCGCAGGAGACGGACATCAAGAACTGTTCCACCTTCTGCATTGCGGGGGATAAGCTGTTCATCGCCACCGTCAGCAACACGGAGACGACCATCAACGCCTATCCGCTCAACCGTTTGGTTCCGGGCTCCGAGCTGCTCGTCAACAGCGAAAAGCTCCTTCCCCTCACGCCGTACATGGCATATGCGGGCGGCAAGCTCTATTGCGCGACCGATACCCGCGTGACCGCCTATACCTATACGGACGGCAAATACGTCGCCCTCTACAATTCCGTGCTCGACAGCACTTCCTCCGTCAACGGGCTCTCCGCCCTCACGGCGCTCGGCGACAGTTTCTATTACACCGTCAAGGGCGTTTCCGGTGCAAACGGCTTATACCAGACGGACTTACAGGGGCACAGCGTGCTACAAGCGGCGGGTGAGGACTATGTTGCACTCACCGCGAACGGCGACGACCTCTATTGCATTCAGGGCAGCTCTATTAAGAAGCTCGACGTTTCGGGCGGCGCGGCAACGGAGACGGGATACGAGATCACCTCCGCATCCTCGTCCTTCAACCGCTTAAACGGTGCAACCGAGGTTGTGCGCGCCAAAAATCTCGTCGTGATCGCAGACCGTATCAACTGCCGTATCAGCGTATACAACACCGTTACGGAAAAATACACCCTCATCCCCTGCACGGACGGCGAGGTGAAATATCTGCCCGAGTACATTGCGACCGACGGCGATATCATCGGCGTATCGTCCGAAAATAACGTGTTCGTCTATACAAAGAACAGTGCGGGCGAATATGCGCTCACCACGAAGTGCACGCCGCCCAACATCGTTTCGGGGATTGCATGCGTATACGGAAAATGCTACTTTGTGACGAAGGGCTTCGGGTACGGGCTGGCATCGGACGACTTCGACCCCTCCGATATCTGCACGCGCGACCGCACCGAGACC
>CAMWQK010000122.1 GCA_947176445.1 uncultured Clostridia bacterium
CTCCGAGATCGCGCGCTTTGCGGCGACCACCGAGCACACCTCCGCAATGTAGCCGTTGACGGACGGATAGATATCCTGCTTCGCCATCTCCGCCGTCGTGAGCGCCTCGATATTGATGACCTTGACGTAAGTTTCAAGCTGAATGTTCGCGCGGGCGATGACTTCCTTCTCGGTATACACGCCCTGACGCACGAATACGTCGATATTCTCACGCTTGAAAAATTCGGGAACGGCGTCCGCCGTGTTCTTGTTGTTGAGAAGCCCCCTGCGCTCCGCCTCGGGCTCCCAATCGGGACCGTAGCCGTTGTAGTTGAAGATGATGCGGTAATGCTCTTTCAAGAGCTTTTCCGTATATTCCTTGCACGCCTTGGGGAAATCCTTCGCGTCCGAGAGCGCGTCTACCGCCTCGGAGAATGCCTCCGCCGCAATCGTATTGAGGACGATGTTGGGATCGGCGACGCTCGCCATCGAGCCGAGCATGCGGAACTCGAATTTATTGCCCGTGAATGCAAACGGCGACGTTCTGTTGCGGTCGGTCGTATCGATGGGGAAAATGGGCGATTCGGGCACGCCGATCGAGCCGGGGATCGCCTTTTTGGGCACATATTGGCGACCGAGAACAATGCTGTCTACGATCGCGCCGAGCTGATCACCGAGGTATACGGAGATGATCGCGGGAGGCGCTTCGTTCGCGCCGAGACGGTGATCATTTCCCGCCGAAGCGACGCACGCGCGCAAAATTCCCTGGTACTTATCCACCGCCGCGATGACGCAGGCGAGCACGAGCATGAAGCGCGGGTTGCTCTCGGGGTTTTCACCGGGGTCGAGCAGGTTGAGCCCGTCGTCCGTGGAGAGCGACCAGTTGTTGTGTTTGCCCGAGCCGTTGACCCCCTCGAAGGGCTTCTCGTGCAGAAGGCAGACGAGGTGGTGCTTCTGTGCGATCTTTTTCATCAGCTCCAGCGTGAGCTGGTTATCGTCTACGGCGACGTTGGTCGTCGTGAAGATGGGTGCGAGCTCGTGCTGCGAGGGCGCGACCTCGTTATGCTTGGTCTTTGCGAAGATGCCGTACGTCCAGAGCGTCTCGTCGAGATCGCGCATGAAGTCCGCAATGCGCGCCTTCAACGAGCCGAAGTAGTGATCGTCGAGTTCCTGTCCGCGGGAGGGCGGCGCGCCGAACAGCGTTCTGCCCGTTAAAATCAGATCCTTGCGCTTCAAGTACTCCTCTTCGTCGATGATGAAGTACTCCTGTTCGGGTCCGACCGTGGTCGAAACCTTTCTGCACTCGATCCCGAAGAGACGAAGGAGCCGCTTGACCTGCGTGTCGAGCGCGGTCATGGATTTGAGGAGCGGCGCCTTTTTATCGAGCGTTTCGCCCGTGTAGGAGACGAACACTGCGGGGATATAGAGCGTGCCCTCTTTTACGAATACGGGAGAGGTCGGATCCCATGCGGTATAGCCGCGCGCGGAAGAGGTCGTACGCGTTCCGCCCGAGGGGAAGGAGGATGCGTCTGGCTCGCCGACGATGAGACTCTTTCCCGTGAGCTGCATGATGACTTTGTCGCCCGAGGGCTCGATGAAGCTGTCGTGCTTTTCCGCGGTGAGGTTGGTGAGCGGCTGGAACCAGTGGGTGTAGTGCGTTGCACCCTTTGAAACCGCCCAGTCCTTCATGGCGTTGGCGACTGCGCTCGCGATGGTGGGATCGAGAGGTTTCCCCTCGTCGATGGTCTTTTTGAGGGATTTGTACACCTCTCTGGGGAGAGAGTTCTTCATCACCTCGTCGTTGAACACGTTGCTACCGAACAGTTCGGTTACGTTCATAAAACAGACGCTCCTTATATATCAAAAATTCTTTTGCAGATTGACGTTCCCGCGCGGGATCATATGTAACAGCATTATTATATGATTTTTTTTTGCGCAAGTCAAATAAATCGCCGACGTTTTTCCGCTTTCTTGAATTATCAAATGCTGATAGAAAGTATAAGCGGGATTTATAGATATCCCTCTCGGACTGCTCCGCCGCCGATGGGAAATAAAGTGAGAAAATTTACCATAAGGACAAGTTTTTTGTAAATGGATATTGACTTTATAAGAAAAACATTATATAATAGATAAGGCATCGCGAAGGCGGTTGTTTTCGCGTGCTCTGAAACTTAAAAAATATTAAATTTATGGAGGTTCTTAGATGACTAAGATGACTATTGACGGCAATACCGCCGCCTCGCACGTCGCTTATGCGTTCTCTGAAGTAGCGGCGATCTACCCCATCACCCCTTCCTCCCCGATGGCTGAATCGGCGGACGAATGGGCGACCCAGGGCAGACTCAACATGTGGGGTCAGAAGCTCCGCATTGCTGAGATGCAATCGGAAGGAGGCGCGGCAGGCGCCGTTCACGGCTCGCTCTCCGCAGGCGCGCTCACCACGACCTACACCGCTTCGCAGGGCTTGCTCCTCATGATCCCCAACATGTACAAGATCTCGGGCGAGCTGCTTCCCATGGTCATGCACGTTTCGGCGCGCGCGATCGCTGCGCACTCGCTGAACATCTTCGGCGACCACGCCGACGTTATGGCTTGCCGCCAGACGGGCTTTGCAATGATCTCGGGCTGCTCCGTTCAGGAAGTTATGGATCTTGCCCTCGTTGCACACCTCTCGACGCTTCGCTCCCGCGTTCCCTTCATCAACTTCTTCGACGGGTTCAGAACCTCGCACGAAGTGAGCAAGATCGACGCAATCGACTATGCCGAGATGAAGGCGATCTTCGACAAAAAGGGTCTTGCAAAGGACGTTGCAGAGTTCAAGGCACGCGCACTCAACCCCGAGCACCCCGTTCAGCGCGGTACCGCACAGAACGGCGATACATACTTCCAGAACAGAGAGACGGCGAACAGCTACTATAACGCAACGCCCGCCATCGTTCAGGAGATGATGGACGAGGTTTCCGCTCTCACGGGCAGAAAGTATCACCTCTTCGACTACGTCGGCGATCCCAAGGCAGAGCACGTCATCGTGATCATGGGTTCGGGCGCAGAGACGGTGGAAGAGTCCATCAACAAGCTCAACGCACAGGGCAAGAAGTACGGTCTCATCAAAGTCCGCCTCTACCGCCCCTTCGTTACCGACGCATTCGTTGCGGCAATCCCCAAGACCTGCAAGAAGATCGCCGTTCTCGACAGAACGAAGGAACCCGGCTCGCTCGGCGAACCGCTGTACCTCGACGTCTGCACCGCGCTCCTTGAAAAGGGTCTGAAAAATATCGACGTCGTCGGCGGCAGATACGGTCTCGGCTCCAAGGAGTTCAACCCCTCGATGGTGCTCTCCGTCTATAAGAACCTCGAGAGCAAGACGCCGAAGACCCACTTCACCGTCGGTATTTACGAGGACGTCACCCACACCTCGCTCGACTTCTCGGAGAAGTTCGACGCGGCTCCCGCGGGCTCGACCTCGTGTAAATTCTACGGTCTCGGCTCGGACGGTACGGTCGGCGCGAACAAGAACTCCATCAAGATCATCGGCGACCATACCGACATGTATGCACAGGCATACTTCTTCTATGACTCTAAGAAGTCGGGCGGTATCACGGTATCCCACCTCCGCTTCGGCAAGACGCCCATTCAGAGCGAATACCTCATCGACTCCGCAGACTTCATCGCCTGCCACAACCCTTCCTACATCATTCGTTACGATATGACGAGCGATTTGAAGGAAGGCGGCGCATTCCTGCTCAACGCGCCCTGGACGACGGTTGAGGAGCTGGAAGCAAACCTTCCCGCAAAGGTCAAGAACGCGCTCGCAAAGAAGCACGCAAAGCTCTACGTCATCGATGCAATTTCCATCGCGGCAAAACTCGGACTTCGCGGCAGAACGAACACCATTCTGCAATCGGCGTTCTTCCTCATCAACCCGCAGATCATGCCCTATGCAGACGCTGTGGAATACATGAAGAAGATGGCGTACAAGTCC
>CAMWQK010000123.1 GCA_947176445.1 uncultured Clostridia bacterium
TCCTTATCCGTCGTCTCGTCGTATCTCAAATACGCGCCCGAGTCAAAGAACGTGAACGTGTGGTAGATCGCGTAGTTCGTATCGGTGATCTTGTCGTCCTCGTCTGCGATCTCCGGCTTCTCGTCGATGAGCTTTGCGATCGCGTCGCTCGTCAGGTTGTTGAAGCTCGTGCTGTCGGAGCTCGTCGAAACGTTGCTGTCGAAGAACACATACGAATTTGCGGGGTTCTTCACCGAGCCGTCGCGCGCACCGCTCCAGACTTCGAGGCGGTAATCCTTTGCGGCGTTGCCCGTGTGGAGATAGAAGGAGACGGTCACCCAGCAGCCGTCCGTCTTGCTGCCGTCCACCGTGATCTGCGCCTTGGGCGTCGCGGTCTGGTGGTAGCGGAGGTTTTCCTTCTCGAGGTCGTTCACGACCGTCGTGTAGACGTTCTTGTCCTCATCGTAGTAAGCGTAGTACTTCTGATCCGCTTCGTTGTAGTAGAACGCCGTTGCGGAAGAGGTAGTGAGGAGGTTTCCCGTCGTCTCGTCCTTCTTATAGGAGGAGAGGTTCGCATAGTAGGTGTTCGCGTCGCCGTCCTTCTTGGTGTACAGTCCGTTCGACTGCTTGTAGTAGGCGATGTCCGTCTTCTTGTTGTAGTCGTCGGAAGAGGGATCCTTGGTGCAGATGTTGCCGTCGTCGTCATACCAGTAGGTATATTCGGGCAACTCGTAGGTGAGGGTGTTTGAAAGGTCGTTCGCGTCAACGAGATAGACGTTTGCGATCGCGTTGGGGGAGACCTTTACGCGCACGGAAATTCTCTGGTAGGAAGAGCCGCTCACGGTGGGGCGGGACTCGGAGATAAATCCGTAAGCCGCCTCGGTGCCGTTGACGATGGCGATGGGCTGCTTGGTGTCTCCGCCGAGAATGTCGTTCCACCAGTCTGCGCCGACTGCGCCGTCCTCGGTGGGAGCGTTCAGAAGAACCTGCTGCCATGCGGTGCCCGTGTAAGCGTCCTGATAGCTTGCGTTGATGAGACCTGCGTATACGCCGTCAACGGGCTTGTTGAAGCCGTCTTCGCCCTCGCCGCCGACGAGCTTATCGCCGCCGTTGACGCCCCAGTAGTTCGCAGGGTTCGCCATGTTCTTCTCGATGGAAGTGGGGTTGCTCTGAATGACGTCGTCGAACTTGCGGTCGGACTCGCTCTCGCCCTTGAGCGTGACGCTCTTGGCTCTGTCGCCCGTCGATGCGTACTTCATCTCCGCGTTGGAGAGATCGTACGTCTCGAAGTTTGCAAATGCCGCATATCCTTCGATGTAGCTGTCCTTCGTCGAGCCGACGATGGTCGTCGGACCGTAGGTGAATTCGAGGTGGAAGGTCTTGGTGGTATCCGTGTCGTTTTTCACGAAGAAGAAGCACTGCGCCCAACCGTCGTAGATATCGTCCTTGACATTCTCGATATCGACGGTCGAGAGGGTGGTGGTGTCTACGGGACCGATCGACGTACGGCTATCGCCGTCGACGAGCGTCACGCCCGCGCCCGTGAAGCCGTTCATCTTGTTCGTCTTGACAAAGAAGGAGATGAGCAGGTTCTTTTCGGCTTCGAGAGTGAAGTCGCCCGACTTCGCCGTATAGGGTGCGCCGTTCTCCGAGAGGAGCATGAGCACGTTCTCATTGTTCTCGAAAGGGAACTTCTCGAAGTCATTGTCGAGCACCTTCTGAAGGTAGGTGTAGTTCGCACCGTCCGCCTTGATGTCGCCAAGGGGCAGGTACTTCGTATAGCTGCCGCTACTGCTACTAAGTCCTACGCCGGGGTAATTTTCCGTCGTGTACGACTTGCCGTTGTATTTCTCTTCGGTGAGCGCGGGATCGATGTTCGCGCCGTTTCCGAGGTCGAGCGTCTCAAAGCCCTTGTAGAGGTCGATGGCAAACGCGGTCTGATCCGCATAGTCGCCCGACGCGTTGAACTTCTTGTCGCGTGCAAGCGTCTTGGGGGTGCAGATCGTCGTCTCGGGAATGTTATTCTCCGTCACCTTGTCGTTGAAGTCCGCGCCGTCGAAGATGGTGCAGGTGAGATCGTCGAAGAAGGCGAAGCCGTTCACCGTCTCGTACATATCCGTCGTGCTGCCGAAGCCGAGCCCGAGCACGATGCGGAAGGTGCTCGTCGCAAACGTGCTTGCGCGCACGTACAGCTTGTACTCCTTCCAGCCGTTGTTCTCGGTCACGTTCTTGGTGTTGATGTTCTTGATCTGCATCTGGTCGAGCGTCGTCCCGCCGACGGTGTGCGTCACGCCGATATACGCGCCGTTGATGCCCGTTGCGTCCGCCTCGTCGAAGTTATAGGTGAGGTTCTGCGTCTTGACCCACACGGAGACCTCTGCGGCAGTGCCCGCGCTGAGCGTCACCGTCGTAGACGAAGTGTAGTACTGCGCCGTACCAGAAACGCTGTTCGTCGTGCGGCGGTTGTGGATCATGAGCACGCTCGTGTCCGTCTCCGAATTATCGTGCGTGCCGGGGTTGGCGATCCCCTCGACCGTCTTTTTATTCTCGTCCGTACCCGTCTCAAATCCCGAGAAGTATTTGAGATCGTCGTAGTTGACGGTGTACTTGTAGTCGTCGTAGTACTCGAAGTCGTCCTTCGAGTTGACGTCGAAGTCGCGGTAGAACTTCACGCGGTCGTAAGCCGTCACGCCCTCGTCCGTCCAGTGCGCGAGCGCGTCTTCCTTGGACTCGAACTTGCGGCTCGCCTTGGAGAAGTTGTCCCACTCCGCGGTATTGATGATGCCCGAAGTCGCATCGGAGGAGGGAGCGCTGTTGCCGTTCCCGTCTGTGCCCGTGGAGCGCGACCAGCTGTCGGGCGTGTTGATGAGATTGAGCTTCTCCTTCGTGTCGGTCAGGTTGTTGTCGCTGTAAAACTCGAAGTTGCCGTTTTTGATGAGCTGCGTATCCGCCTTGGAAGCGGGCGGATCCTTCTCTTCCTCTACGGGGTCGCCGCAGGCGGAAAGGAATCCCAGCGAAAGAGTCGCCGAAAGTGCGATCGCGGCAAGCGCCACACCGCGTCTCTTACGTTTATTTGTGAAAAATTTAGACATATAACACCTTTTTTTTCTTGATGTCGCTCGCGCGCGAGCGTAAACTCCACACGATACTTATCTATTTTAATATAAAACCGTTTTATAATCAAGCATTTCCGCATGAAAACGCGCAAAAAACGCAAATTTTTTTTCGAACTCCACAAACTTTCGATAAGTGTTACATATGAAAGTCAAGAATGTTTTGTCCTCTGCGGGCGGCGCGTTCGTCGGGCTCGTCAACGGACTGCTCGGCGGTGGGGGCGGCATGCTCGCCGTTCCGCTCCTGCAAACCGCCGTAAAAGATAACCCCCGCACGGCGCACGCAACGGCGATTGCCGTCATCGCGCCCGTCTCGCTCATCAGCAGTATCATCTATTTCTTCGGCGGATTTGCCCCCGCAAATCTGCTCCTTCCCGTGCTCCTCGGGGTGCTTGCGGGCGGGCTCATCGGCGCAAAACTTCTCGCCCTCATTCCGCCCCGCATTTTAAGTCTCGCCTTTGCCGCGTTCATGTTTGTTGCGGGCGCGAGGATGCTCTTTTAATGGCGTTCTATCTTCTGTTCCTTTGCGGGCTTGCGGGCGGGGTCTTAGGCGGAATGGGCATGGGCGGCGGGACGGCGCTCATTCCGCTCCTCACCGTCTTTCTCGGCGTGCCGCAGACGGTGGCGCAGGGCATCAACCTCATCTCCTTTCTGCCGATGTCCCTTCTCGCGCTCTCCGTGCATGCAAAGAACGGACTACTCAAGGGGGAGGGGCTCGCCTGGATCATCCCGTCCGCCGTCCTCTTTGCGGCGGGCGGCGCGCTCCTTGCCATCGTGCTTCCGCCCGTTATCCTGCGCAAGGCGTTCGCAATTTTTCTCATCAT
>CAMWQK010000124.1 GCA_947176445.1 uncultured Clostridia bacterium
CGGGAGAAGATTCTGCACCTCGAAGACGACGTGCACCGTCGCGTCGTCGGTCAGGAAGAGGCGGTCAAAAAGGTCTCTGAGGCGATTCTCCGCGCCCGCGCGGGGATCTCCGATCCCAACCGTCCCATCGGCTCGTTCCTGTTCTTAGGACCGACTGGTGTCGGTAAGACGGAGCTGTGCAAATCGCTTGCGGAGACGCTGTTCGACGACGAGAAGAATATCATCCGTATCGATATGTCGGAGTACATGGAGAAATTCTCCGTGACCCGCCTCATCGGAGCGCCTCCCGGATACGTGGGGTATGAGGAGGGCGGCGTGCTCACCGAGGCGGTGCGGCGCAAGCCCTATTCCATTGTGCTCTTCGACGAGATCGAGAAAGCTCATCCCGACGTATTCAACATACTTTTGCAGATGCTCGACGACGGGCGCATTACCGACTCGCAGGGTCGCACGGTGGACTGTAAAAATACGATCATTATTTTAACTTCCAACATTGGCTCGGAGTTCATCTCCGAAGGGATCGAAAACGGCGAGATCACGGCGGAGACGAAGAGGAACGTTCACGAGCTCTTAAAGCGCTCCTTCCGCCCCGAATTCCTCAATCGGCTCGACGAGATCATCTACTTCAAGCCGCTCACGCGCGAGAACATCGGCGCGATCGTCGAAATTCTGCTCGGACGCCTGAAAGAGCGGCTCAAAGGGGAGCGGCTCAACCTCGAGGTGACAAAGAAGGCGAAGGAGTACATTGCGGACGAGGGGTACGACAGCGTGTTCGGCGCGCGCCCGTTGAAGCGGTTTATTCAGACGTATGCGGAAACGCCCATTGCAAAATTCATCGTCGGCGGCTCGCTCAAAGCGGACAGCACGATCGTGCTCGATCGCGATAAAGAAGGGCTGTGCGTCAGCGTCAAATAAAAAAATGCCCGTGCGGAATTTCCGTGCGGGCATTTTGCACGATTGACGGATCGCGTGAATTTTGGTATAATTGCGGAAAGAGGTAACACTATGGCGGAAATCACGGGGATCACCCCGCAGAAAAAGGACAAGACGCGGTGCAACATCGAGGTGGACGGCAGATTTTACTGCGGTATGAAGCTCGAAACGGTGATGAAGAATCGCTTAAAAGGGGGCAGCGTCGTATCACCCTAAGAGCTCGCCGCCATTCAGCTCTTGATCGAAAAGACGACCGCGCTCGACAAGGCGCTCACCCACATCACCGCCAGCATGAAGACGGAGCGGGAGATCCGCGATTATTTGAGGCGCAAGGGGTATTTGCAGGACGTGTGCGACTATGTCGTCGAAAAAATGAAGGACTACGGCTTTCTCAACGACGAGGAGTATGCCAAGGCGTTTGCGGAGAACGCGAAGAAGCGGGAGGGCAAGCGCATGATCGCCTTAAAGCTGAAGCGTAAGGGCGTTTCGGACGAGGATATCGAGTGCACGCTCGAAAATCTCACGGGCGAAGAAGAGAGCGCAAAGAACGTGCTTAATAAGTATATGCGCGGCAAGACAGCCGATCGCGAGACGCTCTCCAAGGCGTACCGCCACCTGCTGAGCAAAGGCTACGACTACGAAATCGCAAAGAGCGCGCTGCGCGCACTGGGAGCGGAAGATGAAGATTAAACACTTAAAAGAGGTGGATTCGACGAACCTCTATATCAAGCGGTATCTGGATACGGGGCGGGATACGATCGTCACGGCGGATATCCAGACGGGCGGCATGGGCACAAAGGGGCGCAGCTTTTCGTCGCAGAAGGGGGGAGTATACCTCACTGCGCTCACGTTCTACCGCGATTTTCCGGCAAGTGAGGCGTTCCGCGTGATGGCGCACGCCGCCGTCGCCGTGTGCAGAACGGTGGAGAAGTTCGGCGCAGAGCCGCAGATCAAGTGGGCGAACGACGTGTATATCGGGCGGCGCAAGATCACGGGCATTCTCATCGAAAATATCTTTGAGGGCGGAAATATCAGGGCGAGTATCGTCGGGATCGGCGTGAACGTGTATAACGATCTTTCCGCATTGAACGGACTTGCCACAAGCCTTTTGAAAGAGACGGGCAAAAAGTTCTCCCTGAGAAGGGTGCGGAAGGAGCTTATAAAAAACCTTCAAAAAGGCGATACCTTTTCCGACTATCTCTCCTACGTGCATTTCTTGGGCACGACGGTGCGCGTCACGGAAGGGGAGCGGGAATACCTTGCAATTGCAGAGGAGATCTTGCCCGACGGGCGGTTACAGGTGAACGAAGGCGGCAAGACGCGCATTCTTTCGGCGGCGGAAATCAGTTTGAAATTGGAAGAGGGAGACGAAGTTTTATGAAATACGCATATTCCTTTGCGCAGGTGCGCAAGGCGGACGAGTTGACGATCAAGGAGGGCACGCCCTCGCGCGATCTGATGGAGCGGGCGGCGCGCGCGCTTGCCGATACGGTCAAGCGGGCGATGAAGGAGCGGGGCATTCCGGACGCGCTCTTCGTGTGCGGCGGCGGAAACAACGGCGGCGACGGGTTTGCCGCGGCGCAGTTCCTGATCAGCGAAGGAGAGGAAGTGCAGGTGCTCTGCCTCGCCGAAAAATTTACGCCCGACTGCCTCTATTATAAAGATAAATTCGAGGGGGAAATCCTCGGCAGAATCCCGCGGCGGCGGTATGCGCTCATCGTCGATTGCCTGCTCGGCACGGGCATCACGCACGCGCCCGAGGGCGATGTAAAGGCGCTCATCGAGTTCATCAACGCGAGCGGCGCATACGTCGTTGCGTGCGACGTTCCGAGCGGACTTTCGGAGAACGGCGTGGCGTGCGAGCCGTGCGTCGTTGCCAACGAGACGCTCACGATGGGGCTGGATAAGCGCGCGCTGCACCTGTGCGACGGAGTGGACGTCTGCGGGGACATCTCTCTTGCGCAGATCGGCATTCAGCCGACGCAGACGGGCGCGGAGATCTGGGAAGATTTCGACGTGAAAAAGTTCTACCCCAAAAAGCGCAGCAACGTCAATAAGGGGACGTTCGGTCGGGCGTGTATCTTCGGCGGCGGAACGGTGTTTTGCGGCGCGTCCTTTCTCGCCGCGGGGGCGTGCCTGAAATCGGGCGCGGGGTATACAAGGCTCGTCGTCAATCGCGAGGTATACCGCGGCGCGATCGGAAAACTTCCCGCCGTCATCTTGCAGGAATTCGAGGCGATGAGCGGGGAGATTTTGGCGTCCGACGCGATCGCCGCGGGTATGGGCTCGGGTGTAAGCGGTCGGCTGTACGCCTATCTCGTGGAGCTTTTAGAAGCGTATACGGGCACCCTCGTTCTCGATGCGGATGCACTCACGACGCTCGCCGCGTACGGGGTCGACGTGTTGAAAAATAAGGCGTGCCGCGTCGTCATTACGCCGCATCCCAAGGAGTTTGCTACGCTCATCGGCAAGCCCGTGCACGAGGTTCTGGAAAACGCCGTCAAGCATGCAAAAGACTTTGCACGGGAATACGGCGTCGTCGTGGTGCTCAAAAATAATCGCACGATCGTCACGGACGGCGAGCGCCTCTGTATCAACCCGACGGGCTCTTCCGCCCTCGCAAAGGGGGGAAGCGGAGACGTGTTGACGGGCTTCCTTGCGGGTACTTGCGCGCGCGGCGTTGCGCCCTTCGAGGCGGCGGTCGTCTCTTCCTACGTGCTCGGAAGAGCGGGGGAGCTTGCCGAAGAAGAGATGGGTCAGTACGCGCCCGACGCGCAGAATATCATCGAATATCTGCCCAAGGCAATGCGCGCCCTCGAACAGTAAAAAATTAAGAAGGTACAAAAAAGCGCCTGTAAAGGGCGCTTTTTTCGTGTTCTCGTAGTACTATGCGTGACATAAATAGGGGCAAAGTGGCATTTTCTCAATATTTTTATGCGTATCCGAACGCGCGGACGACAACAGCAGTGATAAGCAG
>CAMWQK010000125.1 GCA_947176445.1 uncultured Clostridia bacterium
GTCCGTCCATATGCGTGATGGTGATGACCGCATCGCCAAACTTCGCCCTTGCGAACATGAGATTGACGGCGGCGTCGTAGTTCCCCTCGTTCCAGCTGAGGATGTTGGGCGTCTCAACCCAAAGGTTCTGCGCCTGCAAGATCTGGAAGGAAATGGGTGTCTCGCCTTCCGCCGAAGTATCGAGTGCGGTATAGTTGTTGTCGCCCGCAGCTTTTGCAATGAGATAGTACGTTCCGACGTTCAGATTGCCGAGCGCCGCTGCAACGCTGTCGTTCACCGTGCCGTCCGCCCCGTTGGTGAAATTCTGCAATGCGGTGACGACGTTGCCGTTCCCGTCCTTCACGAGTTGACGGTTTTCATCGAGCACCGTATAGATGACGACGGCACCCGATCTGGGATATGCGGGACGCGCGGTGATGAGGTTATCTTCACTGCTGTAATCGCCCCAGAACCAACGGACGATGTTGGGCGTTTCGAGCCAACGGTTGGTCGCAGGCGAGATACGGATCTCGTCGAGCTGCGTGGAATATGCTTCCCAGCTATATCTCTCGCTCCCCGCGACGTCTGCATCATACCCCTTCGCATATGCCTTGAAAACATACGATCCGGCAGGCGCAATGTCAAATCCCTTGTCCGTGCCGTAAGTATAGACGTCGTTCGGATTATTCAACGATGTGAGCGTAAAGGTATAGAAGTTGCTGTCCGCCTCGTCCTTGAAGCGGGTATTGAACACGGGCGTGTTATCTTCCTGATAGCTGCCCCACGTCCAGCTGATGAGGTTGAGCGTGCCCACCGTCTCGTTGCGGGCGCGGCTGATCTCATAGACGAGCTCAAACTCCATATTCGGATCGTCCTCGCCTGTCGGGAGATCCTGCGTCGCCCACTTGGAAGGCACGAAATTGTACAGCCGTAAAATGAGCGCGTGCTCGCCGACGGAAGTATAATCGTCGCCCGCTCTGCGGCGCACTTCGTAGGAAGAGCTCTCGCCGATCTCGGGCAGCACTTCTTCGCCCGTATAAACAAGGCGTTGCGTGCTGATGTTGGGCGCGTTAAATACCTCGTAGATCGTGACGGTGAACGAGTATGCACGGCGCTCCGCATCGCTTGAAACGTCTACGTGCGGAACATAGTTCTTTGCGGATACCTGATAGTAGACGGTATAGACGTCTGCACTGCGAGGTGCAAACTGCGTTCTCTCCTCGTTGAACTCCCGCTCCGTATAATAGCTGCTGTTCGCCATACGGTTGAGGTTGTAGGAGATCGAAACCGCCGTCGAATAATACTGTCTGTACTCGCTGCGCGCCCATACGTTCTGCGACGCATCGCCTAAGACGGGATTGAGGTCGCGGTCGCGCAGGCTGAGAATGCGGAGCGAGATCTCCGGATCGTAGAAGTGAATATCCCCGTCGCGCGCGAACTCAAACGCCTGATCTTTGAGTGCCGTATCCACTTCCTCAAAGAGCGCTCCGTCAAAGACTGCGGGGCTTACAGTGAAGGAGAAATTCTCCGCATAGGCGGGATAGAAGACCTCCGCCTCGTCTGTCACCTCGGGCACTCTGACCGTGAGAGTGTACGTTCCCGCGGGCATGCTCGCATTGATGAAGCGACGGAAATTGCTGCGCTGCACGTCGGTAAATGTAACGATGCCGCCGCTGTACAGCATGCCGCTGAGCGTAAAGCCAAGCCGCGTGAGCGTCGCCTCCTCCCCGAGCGAACGGTCGAAGACTTCGATCGTCGGCGCATTGGGCAATACGGGATCGCTATCGCCGAACGTCCAGCCCGCAATCGAATAGGGAATGCGCTCTTCAAAGGAGCCGTATTCCTTGTCTACAATGACCTGATTGGAAAGCTCGACAATGTACCAGGTCTTGATGACGGACGCAATACTGCCGTCGTCTCTGAAATTGATGACGATTCCCCGATCGTTCGCGTCGATCAGGTTGCTGTACAAGCGATAATTGTCGTTTGCAGTGAGATCGATACGCACCGTGTATACGCCCGGTTCGCTCGCCGCACGCTGATAATTCCCCTCTTCGTCAGAGTCGATAAATTCCCAGGACTGCAAGTAGGCGCTGAGCGGCTCGTACTTGAACACATAATCGAGCGTGATCTCCTTGCCGCTCCGATAGCGCGCCACGGAGTTGACGACCGTACGCACTTCGGGGTTGGGGCGAAGCCCCCGCTCCTCGATCTGCTCATCGGTGAGCTGCGCGGCAAAGGGAACGCTTCCCCCGCCGACGTCCTTCTGATAGATATAGATCTTCTGGCTCTCGATGAGGCTGACCGGCATACTCTCATCCCAGCTGATCCGCCAGTCACTGTTCGAGCCAACGTCATAGGAATACTTTTCGATGACTGCGTCTACGGTGACGGGCACAGCCCATGCGCCGTACGCTGCACTGTCTTTGAGCTGGAATTCGAGCGTATAAGTGCCTGCATCCGGTCCGATATACCCCTCGGTGTCCCCGTTATACGAGGCGATCAGCAAATCGCCGTTCTCGTTTACAAATTCATACCAACCGCCGACGAGATCGAAGAGATACTGCTCGTCGTTGAGGTTGTATCTTGCCGAACTCCGATAGAGCACGCTCTTGCCCGTGAGCGTGGGTTTTACCGTATAGGGCGCATAGAGCGTGATATTGTCTTCCACGGCGTAACAGGTCGTCCCGCTGACCCAGGTCGTCTCTGCAAGCAATTCGTCGAGTCCGCTGTTGTCGCTCCCGACAAGCGTTCCGCCGAACGTCGCCACGCCGACTTTATTCCTGTACTGATCGTCCGAATACCAGACCGACGTACCGTATCCGTCCTGCAAGGGCAGCGATACAAAGTGATCCTGCGCCGTACCCGACCAAGCGTAGTTATCCCCCGCCGTGTACGAATAGATCTGCCCCGCAAGGCGCACTTCCGTTGCGTAGGTCTGCTCCGTACCGAAGTCAAACGAGATATTGACAAGATAGGTCATTCTGCTCTGATACGTCGCGATCGCGTCGTTTGTCAGCCCGTTCAGATAGGCGTCACGCGTTTTGAATACAAAGTGAACGAGCGATGCGCTGTCGAAATAATCCCGCGTCCCGTCCTCGTTTGCAAGATAATCGACGCCGTCGGGCAGATATACGGCAGAAAGTCCCGTCCCCGAAAACGCCTGTGCCTGCAATTCCTTTAAGTGAGCAGGGAAATTGACGGCAACGAGCGAGCGGCAATCGCCGAACGCCGCTTCCCCGATCGCGAGCCCCGCTCCGCCCTCTGCAAACTCCGCCTTGGAGAGATTGTAGCAATTAAAGAAGGCATTTGCGCCGATCTGCGTCACGCTTGCGGGGATCTCGATCTCCCTTAGCAGGATGCAGTCGAAGAACGCGTCTTCGCCGATTGTCAGAAGCCCGCTCGGCAGCATGAGCGTCTGCAACGAGGTACAGCGGTTGAATGCATCGTTCCCGATATGCTTTACGCCCGTATTGTTCATGTAGAGCTGTTGTAGCGTATCATTCCCCAAAAATGCGCTGTCGAAAATATCGTATCCTTCGCCGTTATACGTGCTCGGCAGCGTGAGCACCTGCTGCGTGCCCATGTAGGCAATGAGCGAGTATTTATTCTCCCCCGCTTGCGCCGCGCTGTTCTTGCAGAAGAAATAATCGTCCGTTTTCGACAAGGTTTTGTCGGCTTCGTTCGTATAGATATTCAACGCGTACTTGGCAATTCCGCTTCCCAAACTAAGCGGGTTCTCCTCCCGATCGTTCCGAAGATCGCGGATCTCCACAAGATGGATACAGCCGTCGAACGTATCGTCGGGAAGTCCCGAAACGTCCGGCGAGAGAGTGACGCTGTAAATATTCGTATAGCCTTCGAAGCAGTTTGCTCCCCCCGCAATGCTGTAAAC
>CAMWQK010000126.1 GCA_947176445.1 uncultured Clostridia bacterium
ATGGCGGACGGCGTCGTTCAGCAGATCGGCACCCCTACCGACATCTACAATGAGCCTGCAAATACGTTCGTTGCCGACTTCATCGGCGAGAGCAATATCTTTAACGGCACGGTCGTAGGCGACAAAAAAGTCAAGTTCTGCGGCAAGACGTTCGACTGCCTCGACAAGTTCGAGAAGAACGAGCTCGTCGACGTCGTTGTCCGCCCCGAGGACGTGCACATGTGCGCACCCGAGGACGGCACGCTCAAAGGCGAGGTCATCTCCGTCGTATTCAAGGGCATTCACTACGAGATCACCGTGCAGGTGGGCAGGTTTGAATTCGTCATTCAGAGCACGGAGAGCCGCACCGTAGGCGAGACCATCGGCATGAACATCTCTCCCGACGGCATTCATCTGATGAAGCCCAAGTACACCACCAACGTGTTCGACGGCGTCATCACCAAGCGCAACACCGTCGAATTCGCGGACGGCGAGTTCGAGTGCGACATCACTCAGCTCTACCCCGGTAGCCATATCGACGAGGAAGAGTACCTCGTCACCGCAACCAGCGAGCGGCTCGACCTCACGGGCACGGAAGTCCGCGTCGAAGTGGGGCTTGGCGATATCTCCATCAGCGACGACGAGAGCGCGGGCGGTACGACGGGACACATCATCTCCATCATCTATAAGGGCGACCACTACCGCCTCATCGTCCGCACGGAGGAGAGCGAGGAAGACTTCGTATTCACGACGGACGACCTGTGGAACGAGAACGACTTCGTCTCTGTCGTCATTCCGAAGGATAAGATCAAGCTCTCCCTCAAAAACACGGAGGAGAAAAAGAGATGAAAATTCCGCGCTTTTCGAGAAAGACGCTGTGTATCCCCTACGCCGTGTTCCTTCTCTTCTTCGTCATCATTCCGATGATCGTCATTCTCGTGTACGCGATGACGGACAAGAATATGCACTTTTCCTTCGGGAACTTCGCAAAATTCTTCTCCGATCCGACCAAGCTGAGCACGATCGTCTACTCCTTTGTCATTGCCATCGTGACGACGGCGGTATGCCTTGTCATTGCCTATCCCGTCGCACTCATTCTTGCACGGAGCAAGTTCAAGCGCAAATTCGTGCTTCTGTTCCTCTTCGTGACGCCGATGTGGATCAACTTCGTACTGCGCGTGAACGCCATCCGAGAGCTTCTCAACTGGATCGGACTGCTCGGCGAGGCGAACTACTTCAACACCATCTTCGGCATGGTATACGACTTCCTGCCCTTCATGATCCTGCCGCTGTATACGACGCTGAGCAAGATCGACAACTCCCTCTATGAGGCGAGCGCCGACCTCGGCGGGAATGCGTTCACCACGTTTACGCGCGTGACTCTGCCCCTCTCCATGCCCGGCATCATGAGCGGCGTCACCATGGTGTTCCTGCCCTCGATGACGAACTACGTCGTCTCGGACATGCTCGGCAACTCCAAGGTGACAATCATCGGTAAATTTATCGAGACGTATTTCGGCACCGACTGGCACATGGGCTCGATGATTGCTCTCATTCTGCTCATCATCGTGTTCGCCTCCACCGCGCTCTCGGGCGGATTTAAGTCGGAAGACAATGTTCGGGGGGCAAACTTATGATCAAGAAATATCTGAAAGCATTCTATATCGGTTTGGTTCTGCTCCTTCTGTATGCGCCCATACTTTTGCTTGCCGCCTATTCCTTCAACGAAGTTGACCTCATCGGGACCTGGGGCTCGTTCTCCTTCAAACACTATGCGGCGCTGTTTACCGATTCGGCGATCCTCAGCATGATCGGAAACACGCTCCTGCTCGCGCTCGTTGCGGCGATTCTCTCGACCGTGCTCGGCACGGCGGGCGCGCTCGGCATGTTCTACTGCAAGAAGCGCACCAAAGCCGCCATCAGCGGCGTTTCGCAGATCCCTATCATCAATGCGGAGATTGTGACCGCGCTCGCGCTTGCCATTACGTTTGTGACCGTCGGCATAGAGAAATCCTTCTTTACGCTCGTCGTCGGACACATGGTCATCTGCACGCCCTTCGTCGTGCTCTCCGTTATCCCGAAGTTGAAGCAAATGGACGGAAGCCTGTATGAGGCGGCGCTTGACCTCGGCGCAAGCCCCGCCAAGGCGCTCTTCAAGGTGGTCTTGCCGCAGATCATTCCGGGGATCATCTCGGGCTTTATGCTCGCCATTACCCTCTCTCTCGACGACTATATCGTGACGAGCTACTGCAAGCCCTCCTCTTTCAACACCATCTCTACCTACGTCTACAACGCGACCACAAAGGGCAATGCGCACACGGCGGAGACGCTCTCTTCCTTCTGGGCGCTCACGACGATCATCTTCGTCATCATTCTCGCGATCGTGCTCGTCGCCAACCTCTCGGGCAGAAAGAAAAAGGAGGATAAGTGATGAACAAGAGCAAGTTAAAACGCACTCTCTCCATCGCCTGCGCCTCTGCGCTTCTCCTGCCTGCGCTCGGCGCGTTTACGGGCTGCGGACAGGATGAGATCGTTCTGCGCGTGTATAGCTGGGAAGAATATATCGACGACGGCGACGAGGGCTCGTTCATCTACGACGAGCTACACGAAAAGGACGAGGACGGCGTTGTGCACGAGATCGAGTCCGATATCGTAGACGAAGCCTATATGGCGCGCTACGAAGCGGAGACGGGGCTTCCCTTCGACAAGCAGGGCACTAAGATCATAGACGACTTTGAAGCCTGGTACGAAAAGACTTATGACCGCCCCATCCGCGTGGAATACTCCACCTTCGGCACAAACGAGGACCTTTACAACCAGCTCAAGCTCGGCGACATGTACGATCTCGTCTGCCCTTCCGAGTATATGATCATGAAGCTCGCATCTGAGGACATGATTGAGCCTCTTCCCAAAACGCTCTTCGATGAAACCAATGAAGAAAACAGCTACGTCCGCAACGTCTCCCCCTACATTCGGGATATCTTCGACGGTCACTTTGTGACCGTTCATAAGGAGAACGGCGAGACGGAGCAGCGCGCCTGGGGCGAATACGCCGCAGGATACATGTGGGGCACGACGGGCATCATCTATAACCCCGAACTTGTCGATGAGGATGATCTCACAAACTGGAACGTCATGCTCAACGACAAATACAAGAACAAGGTCACCACGAAGGATAACGTGCGCGACACCTACTTCATCGGACTTGCGATCCTCCACGAGGAAGAACTTCTCAATCTGAAAGCCGCGCTCGATGCGGGAACGATCTCCGAGAGCACCTACACGAACGAGATGTTCCGCCTCATGAACGACACCTCGCCAGAGACGGTCGCAAAGGTGCAGGACATTCTCCTCGAGATGAAGAGCAATATCTACGGGTTCGAGACGGATTCGGGCAAGCTCGACATGGTCAAGGGCATTATCTCGATGAACTTTGCATGGAGCGGCGATGCCGTATACGCGCTTGACGAGGCGGAGAAAGCCGACGTGCTGCTCAACTACTTCGTGCCCGAGGAATGTGCAAATCTCTTCTTTGACGGATGGGTCATGCCGAAGAACGAAAAGCGCAGCGAAGAGAACAGACACGCAGCAACGGCGTTTATCAACTTCCTTTCAAAGCCGCACAACGCCATTCGTAATATGTACTACATCGGCTATACGTCCGTCATCGCCGGCGACGAGGTGCTTGAATATAACATTCACACCTACGGCGTTGAAGAAGGCGACGAAGATGAAGCCGTCCCCTATGATATCAGCTATTTCTTCGGCGAAGAGGCAATCATTTACACGTACGAATAACAACTCGAAAGACAGTTGTTTGCGCAGTATCCGACGGAAGACGTCATGCTTCGCTGCGTTCCCATGGACTACTTTGC
>CAMWQK010000127.1 GCA_947176445.1 uncultured Clostridia bacterium
GCGGAAGAGGTTCATATCCACCATGAGGCAATACAGCTTCGTCCCCTCGGCAAAGCTCGTGCCGTCGTGCAGGAAGTTCGGGTTGATGACGGCGATATCGCCCTTTTGAAAGACGTACTTTTCGTTCTCGATGTCGATCACGAGTTCCCCCTCGTAGATGGCGATCATCTCGAAGTGTTCGTGCCAGTGCAACGGGAACAGACTCGAATAGGGCGCAGCCGCGCAGTCGTAAAAGAAACAGTTCACGCCGATGGATTCGTTCGGCATTTTGACGTGCTCCTGATACAAAGTCGATCGCTTATTCATCCTCACCCCTCCTTATTTTGCCCTCGGATTACAATATCTTACTAATTCTTCGCAACAAACAATATTGTTTTCTTGCCAAATATCCCCTACGATAGTAATAAGAACAATAAATGCTTGTCTTGTTTTGTCTCTATTTTACACTATTTTTTAATTTTGACAAGCTTTTTTCAGAAAATTTTTAACTTTTTTTTGTCTGTTTGTTCAAACTGATAAAAAGAACCCCTTTCTGAGGCAAAGACAAGCGTTACATACGATGACTACGAGCGGTAACCGCTCGGATTCATAAAAAACAATTTTGTGGAGGAAAACATGAAAAAGAAACTCTTAGCTCTCACTGCGGCACTGTGCGGCGTGACCGTTGCACTCGCAGGCTGCCAGGCAGCGCTCGTCAGTTCGGACGTAAAGATGGAGAAGACCGGCGCAGGCACGAAGACGATCACGGCGATCATTTACGGAGACAACTCCATTCTCGCGGGCAAGTCCCCTACCGAAGAAGAGGGCAACACTGTTGGAAATAACTCCAAATACCTGCTCGTTTCGGGTACGGCTCTCGAAAACAAGGTGAAGTCCTATTCCGCACTCAACGACATTACGGTAAAGGCGACGGAGAAAGACGGCGATACCGAGCTCACCATCACCTACTCGTTCACGAGCATCGCAGACTACAACACCAAGACTAAGACGCTCGCCAAGGATGACGCAGCAGACATTGAGGATGCTACCTGGACGGAGAACGCAGACGGCACCTACACCTACAAAGAGAACTGCGACAACACGCAGTACAGCATCGACAACATCTTCGCTTCCCTCTGGAACGACTCCGAGGCGTTCGATAAAACGGGTATGGGCGACTGCGACCTCGAAGCATACGGATACAACTACACCTGCATCTACACGATCATCTCTGTCTCCGCAACCGTCGGAGACAAGACGCAGAAAGTCGACATCAACAAGTACGACGAGACCAACACCGTCGTTGAGCTTGACTACCCCGACTATCTTGAAGTCACCGGTACGTTCAAGGAGACCACGGACGACGGCAACAAGACCGACGACAAGAAAGATGAAGACAAGGGTTGCGGCAGCGTGATCGGAATCGGCACGGGCGCAATGCTCGTTACCCTTCTTGCAGGCACTGTAGCGGCAGTCGCCAAGAAGAAGAAAGACTAAGTCCTCTCTTATATCATTCCTCTATACGGGAACGGAGCAAATTGCCTCGTTCCCGTTCTTTTTATGCGCACTCAGCGGCAAAACGAAATCTCTCCCCCCACTTTGCTCTCTTTTGCAACATTCTACTAACAAATAGCAAACGCGAGCATTTCTTTTTGTAAAAAAATGCAATATCATATAGGCAAAGCCACAGAAGCGGCTCAGGAGGTAACAATATGTCTTTTCAATTTTCGGTAGGTCCCTGGAACGTATCGGCGGGCGCGGACGTGTACGGCCCCACTACGCGGAAAGAAATTCCGCTGGAAGAAAAAATCAAAAAATTCGCAGAGCTCGGATTCAGCGCCGTTCAGTTTCATGACGACGATGCCGTGCCCAACCTCAACAATCTCACGGAAGAAGAGATCAAGGCAGAGGCAAAAAAGCTCAAAAAGCTGCTCGATAAATATAACTTAAAGACGGAGTTCGTCGCTCCCCGCCTTTGGATGGACGAGCACTGCGCAGACGGCGGCTTCACTTCCAACAGCGAGAAGGACAGAGCGTTCGCCCAGTGGCGCGCGCACCGTTCGGTAGATATCGCGCGCGAGCTCGGGTGCGACCTCATCGTGCTCTGGCTTGCCCGTGAAGGCACGCTCTGCGCGGAGAGCAAGAGCGCGGCGACGGCAACGAAGCAGCTCGTTGCGGCAATCGACGACATTCTCGACTACGACAAGAGCATTCGCGTTGCCATCGAGCCCAAACCCAACGAGCCCATCGACAGAAGCGTCTGCGGCACGATGGGTCACGTGATGGGCGTCTCTGCGGCGACGAAAGACCCCTCTCGCGTGGGCGGTTTGCAGGAATCTGCGCACGCCGTTCTCGCAGGGCTCGACCCCGCAAACGAGATGGGCTTCGCGCTTGCGTTCAACAAACTGTTCAGCGTCCACCTCAACGATCAGAACGGCATGAAGTTCGATCAGGACAGAAGTTTCGGTGCGGAAAACCTGCGTCAGGCGTTCAACCAGATCAAAATCCTCAAAGAGAACGGCTACGGCGAGCACGGCGAATATATCGGTCTCGACGTAAAGGCAATGCGCACCACGCACGACGAGGCAAGCTACGAGCACCTTACGAACAGCCTCAACGTTGTCAAGGCGCTCGAAAAGAAGTGGGAGAAGTACGACTACGCCTTCGAGAAGAAGTGCATTGCGGAGCGCAACTACGAAGCGCTTGAAATGTACGTTCTCCAACTCCTGCTCGGCATCTGATTTAACACAAGGAGCCAAACATGAAAAAGACGGTTGTCGTTGCGGGAACAATTCTCGCGGACGTCGTAAAAGTCGTGGAAGTCTATCCCGAAAAGGGAATGCTCGCCCCCATCTCCTCCATCACGCAGGCGGTGGGCGGCTGCGTTTCCAACACGGGAATCGACCTGAAAAAAATCGATCCCGAACTCACGGTCAAAGCCGCGGGGCGCGTCGGACAGGACGACTACGGAAACTATGTAGTTGAGGAGCTTTCGCACGCGGGACTGGACACTTCGCTCATTCACCGCTCTCAGACAAAGACTTCCTTTTCCGACGTCGTGAGCGTACGCTCCACCGGCGAGCGGACATTCTTCCACTATGAGGGCGCGAACGCGGAATTCTGCGAGGACGATCTCTCCCCCGTTTTGGCGGAGGGGTGCGACCTGTTGCACGTCGGATACGTGATGCTGTTGCCCAAGCTGGACGCCGAGGACAAGGAATACGGCACGGCGCTTGCAAAGCTCTTAAAGCGTGCAAGGGAGCGCGGGATCAAGACCTCGATCGACTGCGTGAGCTCGACGAACGGGGACTTCAAAAAGACGATCTCCCCCGCCCTTAAATACTGCAACTACGCCATTCTGAACGAGATCGAAAGCGCGGCTGTCAGCGGGATCCCCGCACGGGACAAAAGCGGCGCACTCTCCGATCAGAATATTCTCGAAACGATGAAGTACTTTATGCAGTGCGGGGTTGCGGACAAAGTCATCATTCACGCGCCCGAGGCGGGGTACCTTCTCGACAAGACGGGTTATGCCCTCAAAATGCCCTCTCTGCAACTCCCTCAAGGGTTCATCAAGGGCAGCGTAGGCGCGGGCGACGCGTTCTGCGCGGGCTGTCTCTACGGGCTCCTTGGCAACTATCCGGACGAGGAGATTCTTAAAATCGCGGCGGCAGCGGCGGCAAGCAGCCTTTCGAAGCGCGACGCCGTTTCGGGCATGGGCAATAAGGTAGAGATCCTTGCCCTCGACCGCTGTTTCAGGCGCGAACAAGGAGTAAAGTTATGTTAGTGAATTTGAATGAAGTTCTCTGCGATGCGCAGAAGAACAAATACGCCGTCGGACTGTTCAACACCATCAACACGGAGA
>CAMWQK010000128.1 GCA_947176445.1 uncultured Clostridia bacterium
TTTACGGCACGTTGAACGCAACAAAGCGGTCCGCATCCGCCGCCGTTCAGATCACGACGGTAGACGAAATGCAGGGAGATCATAACGAATTAAGAAATAAAATCCATGTCGATTTTTCCGTTCCTTCCGAGGCGGAAGACGAGATCGATCTGGCGGATTCGGAACAGAAGGATTGGTATACCGCTTCCAATCACCAAATCGGAAGACTCAGCGGCAGCGGTCTGTACCTGATGTCGCAAAAAGGCATTCAGTATGACTATGTCGATGCCTCCAACAAACCCCGCATTACACGGTTTTACACCTCCTTGAGCAACCACTCGCGCGGATACGCCAAGGTTACGCTCACGATCGATAAACTCAAAGCGGGCGATATCGTCGACTTGCAGTGCTTCTTCCGCGATGCAGGCGCAGGGTATACGCAGGTCGGCTGGTGCGATTTCACGAGCGCTTACAACGCATTGGAGCGCGGCGAGAATCAGAAGATCACGGTTTGGGCAGACCTCTCTACGGTCAGCTCCGTCGACCGCATGGTGTTCTTTACCACGGCTTCGAACAGACAGGTGTCCTATTTGCTTCGCGGTGTGGATATCGAATGGGGTAGCTCCGTCGTTTCCTCTGCGGAAGGCAAGCTCATCAATGCGAGGAATACGGAAAACATCGTCTTTGAAAAGATGGTAACGAAGGCAGAGAGCGGCAGCAATTACGACGGCTATGCAATTCACGGTTATTCCAGCGAATACGGTTCCGGTCTGAACTCCGGCAGATGGGGTCCGGATATCAGAGTTATGAACGATGAGAACGGCGAATATTTCAGATACATTACGGGCGCAGACGACGGTTGGTGGATGCTGACGAAAGGCAAGTACGGCACGGAAGGCGTGCAGACCGCGGATGTCAGCGTCACCGTACAGAAGAAGTATGCGGGCAACGTAGGTATGTTCCGCCTGCGCTTCCTGCCGAAGGGCGGGGAAGGGAACGGACAGGACGTCTATGTCGACTTCGACAACGACAACCAGCTCGATTCTCCGATCGACGTGATGGAAGCAGGCGAGTGGGTGACGCTCACAATGAGAGACGTCGATCTTACGCCCATTAAGTCTTACGACTCCATTCACCTCTATGTCAGAGCGGTCGCAAACAGCGAGCCGGTAGAGGGTCAGGAAGTGTACCTGCGCAATATCTTCATCAACTGGGGCGATAACAACGGCGGGTCTCCCGTCCGTGAGAAAGCTCTCACCGAAGATGAAAACGAGATCGACGGACTTGCATATGCGAGCACGGCGGGCGTGAAGCTGCAGAGCGACTGGAAGGGCGACGAGTATACGGCGTATGACTTCGGCGCGATGACGGAGAACAAGACGAACGCTTCCTTCCGCGGCAGCAACCTCTCCGCGGGCAAGTATGCGACCGCGCTTACCTTCCGCAAGACGGCTGAACTGAGCGATTCCTTCGCGCTTTCCATGGCGGCGGCGAAGAGCGGTACGGAGGTCACCTCCAAGGATCTCACCGCGAAGATCAAGGAAGCTCCCGTCGGCGAATGGGTCACCGTGATTTCCGACGAATACGAGCTTGCCGACAAGGCGGCAAACGGCTTCACCGTTGCTCTGCAGGGCGCGGCGGGCGATACGTTGCAGGTAAAGGATTATTCGATCGTAAAAACCGCGGAATACGTTGAAAAGGGTCGTACGTTCGGCGTTGCGTCCGAGGTGGTGAGAGACTTCACCGCGATCGAATCGATGGGCGTTACGGAATACGACTTCTCGCAGAACGGATTCCCCGAAATCGGTAACTGGTCGGATTCCTTCCCCGTGATCCGTACGAACGGACAGAAAGTTGTATATGAAGACGGCGTTCCCGCGATGGAGATTTATCGCCGCACGCAGGAAGAGATCGATGAGGCAAAGGTAACGTATAACTGGCCCGAACAGGCGGACGGCTTCTATGTACCCCGCGACGAAGGACACTTCTTCTTCACCGCACCCATCAACGCAGGCTATGCAACGATCTCTATGACGGTAAAGACGGGCACCAACTTCAAGGGCACCGATAACTTCAGCCTTGACGGCTATCAGGGCAGCGAACCTTGGTGGAAGATCGTAAGCTTCACCGACGATCTGAACGCAGCGCCCAAGGGCGAATGGAAAACCTATACGGCAAACGTCTATCTTACCAAAGCGATCGATAGCGTGAAGGTCTGCATTTCCACCCGCGATTTCGATAGCGACCTCTATATCAGAGACCTTATCATTTCGTACGCTTCCGATGCCGCGAGCGTGAACTACGTCGCCACCGACAAGAACGAAGTTGCCTTCAAGCTGATTACGGGCGACACCACGATCAACTCCGTCAAGACGAACGGAGAAGCGCTTCCGACCTCGGCGTATACGCTTGAAAACAGTAAGTTTACGTTGAAGCAGGAATATCTCGATACGCTTGCAAACGGCTCGTACGATTACGTACTCTCCAACGGAACGGACAGCGTTACGCTCTCCGTGTTCGTGAGCGGCGTTGCTCCCGTGTTCACTTCGGAGAGCTTCACCGTGAAATCCGGCGCTGAGGAAGACGTCACGCTCAACGTGAACTATCAGAACAGCGGCGTAAATTCCGTCGCGATCGGCGAAACGCTTCTCGAAGAGGGCGTACACTACGATGTAAATACCCAGGAGGGCACGCTTACCCTCTACAAGGCTGCATTCGAGGGACTGGAAGCCGGCGAGAAGACGCTCACGCTTACCACGCGTGCGGGCAGTGCGGAACTTGCATTCACCGTAGAGGGCAGCAGTAGCAACCTCGGTCTCATCATCGGGTTGTCCGTTGCGGGCGTTGTCGTTGTGGCAGGTGTCGCGGTTGCGGTAGTGCTTGTTCTCAAAAAGAAAAAGAAGGGTAATACTCAACCTGAACAGAAATAAGCAACAGGAGGATGTAAGATGAAAAAATTCATAAAGGCGGCAGCAGCATGCGCTCTGGCGTTCGGAATGTGTGTTGTTCCCGCAGCTTGCGGAACGGAGGACGGACCCGACGGACCGGGCGGCGTTACAAAGATCACGATGTATGCGTATCAGCCCGAGGACTGGGCGGTAAAATATGTCAACTCCGTGCGCGATTCCTTCAACGAAGCGTATAAGGATTCGATCAAACTTGAAATCCGTTATTTCTACGGCACGCAGTTCAACAGCAATCTTGCGACGGCGATCGAAAACGGAAACTGCCCCGAGCTCTTCACGATCTCGTACAGTAACCTTTCCGCGTATGTGCAGAACGGATATCTTGAACCGCTCAACTCGTATTTTGCCGAGGATCATTGGGACGATATCATCCCGCAGACGATGGATCAGATCAAGTACGGCGACAATGTGATCGCTTACCCCTGGTATATCGAACCCTCATCCTTCCTGTATTACAGAAAGGATATCGTAGAGGATAAACTCGGCTATACGGCGGATGATTTGCAGACGTACGACGGAATCTACGATGTTTGCCGTGCGATGGTCAACAAAAATCTTGTTCCTAGAGGGAGCTATCCGATCTATATCCCCGTAGGGATCCCGCGCGGCTGGGCAACGGTCGGCATGCAGTACAACTGCATGAACGGCAAATATATCGTCTCCGACGATTGGCTCACGAGCAATCTGAACGAGCCGGGCATGAAGGATCTGAACAAGTTCTATTACACGATCGGTACGAACGGATGGTGCCCGCAGCAGGATATGACGGAGCGCGGTTATGAGGATTCGGCGATCGGTCTGGGCGACTAGTACTGGATGATGAGCTTCGGCGGTTCGTGGGATATTGCGATCATCATGCGCGAGTTCCCCGATATGAAGGATTTGATCGGCATC
>CAMWQK010000129.1 GCA_947176445.1 uncultured Clostridia bacterium
AAGAGGCGGCGCACAGCCTGACGAACTGCCTTGCGATTCCCAAGAACTCGACCAAGCAAAAGCAGGCGGCGCAGTTCATCAAGTACTTTGCGGGCAAAAAGACGCAGTCGAAGTTGCTCGAAAACATCGACGCCGTTCCCGTCAATATGAGCCAGATTTCGGAATTCGAGGCAAAGACGACGAGCGATATTCCCAACCGTCCCGCCGTTGCCAGGGCGGTTGCGTACAGCACGCCGGGCGATTGGAGCTACGTTGAAGACGGGCTCTGGATCAACGGCTGGGCAAATATTCTCAACTCGAAGGTTCGCGACGGCGATATGACGCTCGAACAGTTTTTCAGCAATGCGACCGTCATCGCAACGGACGCGACGCTTGCAACCTACAAATCGAAGAAGTACTCGGGCAGATAATCGGGAGAGGCAATGGTGGAAGAAATCAAACTCCTGGAAACGGAAGGCATTTCCGAAGCGGCGGATCTGCGCGTAAACGGAAAGGGGAACAATCAAAAAAAGCGTATGGCGGTATCGGAAAAGGTGCAGGGGCTCATCTTTGCGCTCATACCGCTCTTCGGGTTCTGCCTGTTTACGCTCATTCCCGCAGCGATCGCATTCGCGGCGCAGTTCGTCTCGATGGACGGCTACAACTTCGATACGATGCAGTGGAACAACTTCGCCAACTTCAAGACGGTGTATTCCGATCCGCTCTATTGGCGTTCCTTCGGGATTGATTTGTTCTTCGTTGCAACGCAGTTCTGTTCTCTCCTCATTGCGATCGTCACGGCGGCGTTCCTTGCGCAGAGAAAAAAGGGCGCAAAGTTCTTTACCGTGCTCTTCTTCATCCCGCAGATCTGTTCGTCGGTCGCGATCGCGCTCATGTGGCAGAATATGTTCGACGTCAACTTCGGCATCGTCAACACCGTCCTCGTCAAGCTCTTCGGCGAGGGCGCGCGGGTGAACTGGACGAACGAGGTGGGACCGTTCCTTGCCGTCATGTTCATCATCACCATCTGGCAGGCGCCCGGTTACGGTATTCTGATGTATAAGGCGGCGTTCACCAACGTGAACGAGAATTTATACGAAGCGGCGCGGCTGGACGGCGCAAACCGTCTGCAACAGTTTTTTCATATCACGCTCCCCGCGATCTCGCCCACGACGTTCTTCCTCGTCATCGCGGGTATCAACGCGGGCATGCAGACGTTCGATCTCGTGCACGTGCTCGGCGGAGGCGGCTCGGGCGGCTGGACGAACGAATACGGTCCGGAAAATGCCGGCATGACGACGTCGCTCTACATCTATCAGACGGGTATCGCGCTCTATAACCCGTCGCGCGGAATGCCCGTTGCGGCGGTCATGAGCTACGGCTTGTTTGCCGTCATGCTCATCGTTTCGATTATAAACTTCAAATTTTCCGATAAGTGGGTGAGCTATGATCAGTAACGTAAAAGAAAAACTGAGTGCCTTCTTCGGAAAGATCGGGACGGGCATTAAAAACTTCAAAGACAGGAAGAAAAAGCAGGGGAGCGGAAAGACGAAGGATCGTTCGGTGCTCTTCAACGTCGTCTCCATTATATGGCTTCTGCTGTTTTCGCTCACGCTCCTGATGCCGTTCTACGTCATCATCATTACTTCGTTTACGCCGCGGCTTGAAATCATGTCGAGCATGCAATTCATCTGGTGGCCGAAGGAGTTCTCCTTTCAGGCGTATACGGAGGCGTTCACCAACGATCTGGCGTTTACGTTGGAGTCGCACAGCAACATGATCATTCTCGGCTTCTTCAACACGCTCTGGCAGACGATCCCGACGGTGATCGTC
Source organism: uncultured Clostridia bacterium (assembly GCA_947176445.1). Classification (GTDB taxonomy): domain Bacteria; phylum Bacillota; class Clostridia; order Christensenellales; family Borkfalkiaceae; genus Gallimonas. Next base: position 1,813 of record CAMWQK010000129.1, read on the forward strand.
GGGCTGTTCTTCTCGGGACTGTCGGCATACGCATTCTGCCGCATGGAGTTCCCTGCGCGGAACGTGCTGTTCTACGTGACGCTGGCGACGATGATCATTCCCACGGGCTGCCTTGCCGTTACGAGCTACCTCATGTACGACAAGCTCGGCTGGACGGGTTCGCCGCTGCCCATCATCATACCGGGGCTGTTCGGAAGCGCGGGAACGATGTTCTTTTTGAAGCAGTTCTATTCGGGTGTGCCCAAGGAGCTGTTTGAAGCGGGCAAGCTGGACGGCATGAGCCACATTCAGCTCTACATCCGCATCATGCTTCCGCTCACCGTGCCCGCCATGCTCGCGCAGTTCATCTTCGGCTTCGTGGGCGGCTACAACAACTATCAGGGACCGCTCCTGTACCTCAACGGGATCGAGGAGCTATACCCGATGCAGCTCGTTATGAGCAATCTGCAAAAGCAGTTCAATCTGCTCGGTACACCCGTCATCTGCGCCTTTGCAGTGCTCGGACTTCTGCCGCTCATCATTGTATTTCTGATCTGCCAGAAGTTCTTCATTCAGGGCGTCGCCGTCACGGGACTCAAATAAGGAAATTTGACGAAAGTCGCAAAAATAAGGAGGAAACTATGAAGAAACGCATTCTATGCACTGCTCTTGCAGGCGTGCTGTGTCTGTCATCGGCAGTGCTGGCGGGTTGCGGCGGTACGGTTGAGATCAGGTACGACAACCAGATCAAAGAGGATAAATCGTATAACGAAAATCTCTTTTACCGCAACGATTGCAAGATCCCCGGCGCAGACCCGATGGTGCTGAAAATTACCGATCGGAACAGCCCCGAATACGGATATTACTATCAGTATTCGACGAACAGCTTCACCGTCTATCGGAGCAAGGATCTGCACAACTGGGAGAACGTCTCCAAGAAAGTGGGGCACCCCGCCTACATTCTCGGCGCGAACGACTTCGGTGCTGCGCTCGACGGTTCGTTCTGGGCGCCCGAGGTCGTCTACGACGAGAACGACGGAAAGTACTATCTCTTCTTCTCGATGGAGCCTCGCTACGGCGACGCGAACCACAGCGACGAGACGCTGATGTGCGCGGTGTCCGATCAGCCTTACGGACCGTTCGTCGCAGTCAAGGAAGGGGTTGCCAACCCCAACCGCGATCATGCGCTCGAAAACTATTTCTTCGATATGCCCGTGCTCACCGCACAGCTTCGTGAGAAGTATCCGCAGCGGTTTGCGGAGGACTACACCTACGCGGCGGCGCTCGATCCGAGCCCGTTCACCGATCCCGCGACGGGCAAAAAATACTTATACTGGACGTCCGAACGGTACGATGCGATCGAGAGCGAGACGTGCGTATTCGGCATGGAGATGGAGAACTGGACGACGCCCAAGTACGAGACGGTGACCATGCTCACCCGCCCGCGCTACACGACGGTGGACGGCAACGAGATCTGCGATGCGGAAATCGCGACGAACACGATCAACGAGGGCGCGTTCATGTACGCAAAGCCCAACGGGAACGGGGGATATACCTACTATTTGACGCTCTCCGTCAACAACTATAATAACAAGACGTATTCCGCCATTCAGGCGATCGGCTCTTCGCCGCTCGGCACGTTCACGAAGTTACAGAAGGCGGACGGCGGCGTGCTCCTCGGCACGGACAATCAGCTCTGGGATCACCTTTCGGGACCCGGACACCACAGTTTTGTAGAGGAGGACGGCAAGCTCTACATTCTCTATCATCAGCACATCGACGTCATCGCGGCGGGCGCGGCGCGCGCACTCTCTCTCGACGAGGTGAAGTTTGTCACCAACGACAAGGGGCAGGAAGTTATGTACGTCAACGGACCGACGCGCTCCATTCAGCTTCTTCCCGAATTTGCAAGCGAGTATAAGAACATTGCGGGAGACGCGAAGATCACCGCCTCCAACAAAGAGGACGCGGGCATGCTCACCGACGGGCTCCTGTCGCTGTATTCGTACATCGACTACGTCAAGG
>CAMWQK010000130.1 GCA_947176445.1 uncultured Clostridia bacterium
CGCCCGTCCCGCGCTACTGTTCGTGCGGCGGGGGGATATGCTCAAAGGCAGCGCAGGCAGTATCGATAGAGTGAATATCTTAGAGGAGATTCGCGCTTGCTCCGAATACATCGAGGAATTCGGCGGACACGCGCAGGCGGCGGGAATCAATATCCGCGAGGAGAACTTCGAGCGCCTTGAAAGCGCATTGAACGAATACATCGCCGCAAACTACTCTGCCGAGGACTTTGCGCCTAAGGTGTACGTCTCGGGCGAGATTAAAGATAAGATCCCGCAAAAGCTCGCGCGGGAAATCAACATGCTCGAACCGTTCGGCGTGGGCAACCGCCGCCCGCTCTTCTTCACCCGCATGGGGAAGATGAACGCCAACCTCTTAAAGCCGCTCTCGCCGCACGTATCGGTGACGGGCGCGGGCACGGACTATATGTACTTCGGCGGCGCGCGCGACTTAAAGCTGCTTCGGAGCGACATTCAAAAGACGGTCGTCTTTGAATGCAACCTCTCCAAATTCCGCGGCAAGGAGTACTTGAAGGGCTTTATCCGCTCGGTGGTATACGACGGCATGAGCGGACGGGAACAGGGCGGAGAGGCGTTTGAACACGCTCTGCGCACCCTAAAACAGACAAAACTTGACGGCGCGGAATATCTTGAAGAGGACGCACTCAACGCGCTCATCGAACAGCGGCGCAAATCGTGCGCGTACGGGCTGTGCGTGGTCGCGTGGGATAAGACGCGCCTTTCCCGCTTCCCCGCACTCAATGGGCTGGATATCGACGTATTCACACTGTCTTCGCAGAGTGTGTACAATACGCTGCTTCTGTTGCCGGAGAAGGACGTGGATCTTAGCGCCTATCGCGAAGTGATATTCCTCGATCCGCCGCTCGAATGCTTCCGCACGGGCAGTGCGAAGGTGTACGCCTTAGCGGGGGAATGTGCACGGCGGTTTGACCGTATCGACGCGGCGCGGGAGTCGCTTTTACATATCTTTGCCGCAGTGCGGGCCAGAAGCGTGCTCATCGAGGGGGATACCCCCTTCGAGGCGGCGAAGAACTGTTCGAGCCTCGGGTTTGACGAGGAGGAGTTCATCTTTGCGCTCACGGTGTTCGAGGATCTCGGGCTCGTCGCGTTTGAGGACGGAAAGCTGACGCTCATTCGCGGCAAAAAGACCGATCTCAACAATTCGGAAATTTACAGCGAGGTTGTCCGCCTCTCAACGGGCGGCGACAGATAGGAGGGGATTATGGACGCCCTTTTGATGAAAATTTACGATTATTATACGGGAGAGGGGCGCGAGATGCTGCTCCGCGCCTACGACTTTGCCGCAAAGGCGCACGCCAACCAGAAGCGTGCCTCGGGCGAGCCGTACTTCATTCACCCCTGCGCCGTGGCGGAGATCCTCATCGAGCTGGGGCTGGACACCGCGACCATCGCGGGCGCGCTTCTTCATGACGTCATCGAGGATACGCCGTACACGGAAGAGGATATCCGCGGCGAGTTCGGCGAGGAAGTTTTAACGCTCGTCTCGGGTGTTACCAAGCTCGATAAGATCGTATTCAAGTCGCAGGAAGAGGAGGAGGCGGAGAACTTCCGCAAGATTTTCGTCGCAATGGCGAAGGATATCCGCGTCATCATCATCAAACTTGCCGACAGACTGCACAATATGCGCTCGCTCAACTTCCTCTCCGCAGAGCGGCAGCAGAAGATGGCGCGCGAGACGCTGGATATCTACGCGCCCATTGCGGGGCGGCTCGGTATCTCGCAAGTCAAGTGCGAGCTCGAAGATCTGTGCCTCAAATACCTCGAACCGGCGGCGTTTGAGTACCTCGTCGAGAACATTCATCAAAAACTCGAAGAGCGAAACAATTTCGTCGACTTCGTCGTGGAAGAGATCAACGGCATTCTGACCGAGTGCGGGATTCACGGTGAGGTGTTCGGCAGACCTAAGCACTTCTACTCCATCTATAAAAAGATGAAAACGAAGAACAAGTCCCTCGAGCAGATTTACGATCTGACGGCGGTGCGCGTCATCGTCGGCACGGTAGACGAGTGCTACGAGGTATTCGGCAAGATCCACAAAAAGTGGAAGCCCGTGCCCGGGCGCATCAAGGACTATATCGCAACGCCCAAGCCCAACATGTATCAGTCGCTGCATACGACGGTCGTGACCAACTTCGGTCAGCCGTTCGAGATTCAGATCAGAACGGAAGAGATGCACCGCACGGCGGAGTACGGTATCGCGGCGCACTGGAAATACAAGGAACAGCGCGAGGAAGAGAGCTCGCTCGATCAGCGTATCGCCTGGGTGCGCGAGGTCATGGAGTGGCAGGGCAACCTCAAGGACTCCAAGGAGTTCATGGACACGTTAAAGGGCGATCTTTACAGCGCGGAGCTGCTCGTGTTCACGCCAAACGGCAAGGTCATCTCCCTGCCGACGGACGCGACGCCCGTCGATTTCGCGTACGCCATTCACTCGGAAGTGGGAAATAAGTGCACGGGCGCGAAGGTGAACGGCAAGATCGTCCCGCTCAACTCGCGGCTCGAAATCGGCGACGTCGTCGAGATCATCACCTCGCCGAACAGCAAGGGACCCTCGTGGGACTGGCTGAAATTCATCAAGTCCTCCTCGGCGAAGGCAAAGATAAAATCCTTCTACAAGAAGGAGATGAAGGAGGAGAATATCCGCCTCGGCAAGAGCATGCTCGAAGAGGCGGCAAAGCGCAAGGGGTACGCCCTTTCCGATATTCTCACCGAAGAGAGCTTCAAAAAGGTCGCCGAAAAGCTCGCGTTTGCGTCCGAGGACGAGATGTTCTCTTCCATCGGGTATGGGGCGATCACGATCAATCAGGTGCTGTTCAAGCTCATCGACCACTTCCGCAAGGAAGTGCCGCAGACGATTTTGCCCACTGCCGCACCGCCGATATACCACGGAAAGCTGCACCACGGCGCGGTCACCATCAAGGGCATGACGGGGCTCTTAGTCTCCTTTGCGGGGTGCTGTTCGCCCGTCCCCGGCGACGATATCGTCGGGTTTGTGACGCGTGGCAGAGGGATCGTCGTTCACCGCAAGGACTGCCCCAACTTAAAGGGCGCGGAGCCGGAGCGGTTGCAGTCCGCCGAGTGGCTTTCGGACGAGGGCGGCGCGCGGTTCAAGGCGGCGATCGTCGTCACGGCGGAGGATCAGGGCGCGGCGATTGGCGCGATCTCCGCATGCGTTGCGGAGATGCACCTCGAACTCACGTCCATCAACGGCAGATACGATAAGAACAATTCGGCGATCGTAGACGTAACGGTCAACCTCACCAACCGTCAGGACGTCGAGGTGTTAATTAAGAAAATTAAAGCGCGCTCGAAGATCATTGATGTGAGAAGAACCGCAAACTGAGGAGACGTATGCAGGTTTATAAAATTTATCCCATCGGGTTTGCGTCGAATTGCTATTTATTGACGGCGGACGGAAAGGACGCCGTTGCCATCGACCCCGCGCAGCCGCGCATTTTGGAAGAGGCGAAAAAGCGCGGGCTTACCGTAACCTACGTTCTTTTGACGCACGGGCACTTCGACCATATCGGCGGGTGTGCCGTGCTCTCGAAGGCGGGCGCGAAGATCGGGTGTCTGAAAGAGGAGAAGCCGCTCGCACTCGGCAGAAACAACATGGCGGCGGCGTTCGGCGAGTATGTTGAAGAATTTCCCGTCGACTTCACGTATTCCGACGGAGATACGCTCGAGCTTGCGGGTATTCAAATCAAGGTCATCGCAACAC
>CAMWQK010000131.1 GCA_947176445.1 uncultured Clostridia bacterium
GAGGACGGGCTTCCGTTTGATTGATATGGAAACGGAGATACTCACGTTTAACGCCCGCGCGGAGCAGCTTGCAAAGGAATATATTGCGGCGGGCGAGGTCGTTGCCTTCCATACGGAGACGGTGTACGGCTTGGGTGCGGACGCGTGCAACGACGAGGCGGTGCAGAGGATCTTCGCCTTAAAGGGGAGACCTGCCGACAATCCGCTGATCGCGCACGTTCATAAAGATTACGATCTATCCAGACTCATCGACAGCGAGCCGCCGTACGCGGCGGCACTTCGGAAGGCGTTTCTTCCGGGGGCGCTCACGATGGTGTATCCCTCAAGCGGGAAGGTGAGCAGGTTTGTCTCCTGCGGGGGGAGTACGCTCGCGGTGCGTGTACCGTCGTCGCCGCTTGCGCAGCTGTTTCTGCGGGCAGTGGATATCCCCATTGCCGCACCGAGCGCGAATTTAAGCAAGCACGTTTCGCCCGTCTCGGCGCAGCACGTCTACGACGATTTCAAGGGCAAAATCCCGCTCATTCTCGACGGTGGCACGTGCGAGGGGGGGATCGAGAGCACGGTGCTCGACTGTACGGGCGAAGTCCCGCAGATTTTGCGCGCGGGGCTTGTGACGAGAGAGATGATCGCCGCCGTTGCGGGGGATTGCGGCATGTATCATATGCACGAGGGGGAGAAGCCCAAGAGCCCCGGCATGGCGTATAAACATTACTCCCCGCGCTGTAAAACTGCCTTATTTACCGCCGATTTGCTCGAAAATGCACTTAATTTGTATAAAAAAGAGGAAATCGAGGGCGGGAATGCGTATATATTATGTGAGAGTAAATTGATTCCCTCACTCGGCGGCAGACGGACGCTCGATCTCGGCAGTACGGGGGAGGAGATGGCAAACAGGCTGTATGCGCTCCTGCGAGAAGGCGAGCGCACGGCGACGCTCATCATTGCAATTCAACCAACGGAAGAGGGGGGCGTCATGGACGGAGTGCTCAATCGGATCGTCCGCGCCTGCGGAGGTCAAGCATGACGTATCGGAAAATCATCTTTGTGTGCACGGGCAACACCTGCCGCTCACCCATGGCGGAGGCGGCATTCAGGGCGGAGCTCAAAAAGCGCAAGATCAAGTGGTACAGCGTGCGCTCGGCAGGGCTCAACGCGATCCCCGGCGATCGGATGAACGAGAAGAGCAAGACTGCGCTCACCGAGGCGAGGATTGCATATTCCGATAAATTTGCGGCGCGCACCCTGACGGAGAAGATGATAAAGGATGCGTACGCCGTCATCTGCATGACGGAGAGCCAGCGCGAACGCTTGAAGAAGTATCCGAATGTCACGAGCGTCTACGCTTTGGCGGGACGGGAGATTCCCGATCCGTACGGGCAGGAGATCGACGTATACAGAACGACCCTTCGGCGCATTCGAAAGTGTATTCCGCGCATGCTTGAAAATTTGAAAATAATCGACGAGTGGGGAAATCCCATCTCAGACGATAAAAAGGAGTAAAACTTATGAAAATTGCACTTTGCTGCGACCACGGCGGGCTGACCCTCAAAAATGCCGTCATGAAATATCTTGCGGACAGCGGCTATGAAACGGTGGACTTCGGCACGACGAGCTACGATTCGTGCGACTATCCCGATTTCGCCTTAAAGGCGGCGGAGGCAGTTGCGAGCGGGCAGTGCGAGCGCGGTATCTTCGTCTGCACGACGGGGATCGGCATCAGCATCGTTGCCAATAAGGTGAAAGGGGTGCGCTGCGCACTGTGCACCGATACGCTTTGCGCCCGCATGACGCGAGAGCACAACGATGCAAACGTGCTTGCGCTCGGCGGCGGGATCGTCGGGGTAAATCTTGCGCTCGATATCGTCAATACGTTTTTAACGACGCCGTTCTCGAACGAGGAAAAGCATCGGCGCAGGATCGCCAAGATTTCGGCAATCGAAGAAAAATACGGAAAATAATCAGACATAAAATTACGGACGGAGAGGAAGTATGACAAAGGCATTGAAAGATAAAATCATCGAATCGCTCACGTCGATATTGCCGATCGCCCTCATCGTTATGTTTCTGAGCGTCGCACTCACGCCGCTCGAAACGGGGACGTTCACGCTATTCATCGTGGGAGTTGTTTTGCTCATTCTGGGAATGGGCTGCTTTACACTGGGTGCGGACATGTCGATGCTCGTCATCGGCGAGAAGATCGGTTCCGCCATGACGCATTCGCGCAAGATCTGGCTGATTGCGCTTCTTTCCTTCGTCATCGGTATCATCGTCACCGTTGCAGAGCCCGATTTGCAGATCCTTGCAACACAGGTCACGGCAGTCGCGGAACGGACCTTCCTCGGTGAATGGTTACTCATTCTCACGGTAGCGCTCGGCGTCGGTATCTTTTTGATGCTTGCCATGCTCCGTATCGTATTCCGCATTCGGCTGTCAATCATTCTCATCGTGTTCTACGTAGCGGCATTTGTTCTGAGTATTTTCGTCTCGCCCGCGTTCTGGGCAGTCTCCTTCGACTCGGGCGGCGTTACCACGGGCCCGATGACCGTTCCGTTCATTATGTCGCTCGGCGTCGGTGTTGCATCCATTCGTAGCGATAAAAAAGGACAGGACGACTCCTTCGGTCTCGTCGCACTCTCGAGTGTCGGACCGGTCATTGCGGTGCTCATTCTCGGTATTATCTTTAAGATTGAGAACTTGGACTATACTCCGCCCGTGATTCCCACTGTCAGCACGACGCGCAACGTATTTATGGAGTATCTGTACGGGATCAGCGACTACGCACTCGAAGTCATCGTCGCAATTTGCCCGATCGTCGTATTCTTTATCCTGTTCCAGATCGCTACGCGCTCCTTCCACAAAAAACAGATTTTGAAGATCACCATCGGATTTTTGTATACCTTCTTCGGACTCGTCCTGTTCCTCACGGGCGCAAACGTCGGCTTCATGCCCGTTGGTCGGGCGATCGGAAAATCGCTTGCGGGGTCCTTGGGCGGGTGGCTGCTCATTCCCGTCGGTATGGTGATCGGCTACTTCGTCGTCGCGGCAGAGCCTGCCGTGCACGTCCTGAACAAGCAGGTCGAGCGCATGAGTGCGGGCGCGATCAGCGCAGCTTCCATGAAGAAGGGGCTGTGTATCGGCGTCTGTCTTGCGATCGGGCTTGCGATGCTTAGAATCCTCACGGGCATTAATATCATGTGGATCCTCATACCGGGGTATGCGATCGCGCTCATCTTGACGTTCTTTACGCCCGCGCTCTTTACAGGTATCGCATTCGACTCGGGCGGTGTTGCCAGCGGTGCAATGGTATCGTCCTTTGTCATTCCCATGGCGATCGGTGCGTGCTCGGAGCTTATAGGTACGGAGGCGGTTATGACGCAGGCGTTCGGTTGCGTCGCGTTCGTCGCGCTTGCGCCGCTCATCTCCATTCAGGTGCTCGGCATTACATATCAGCGCAAGACGAGTAAGATCAAACGTAACTTCCTCGCGGTGGAAGATAAGATTTTGGAATACGAGGTGTACTGATGGCAGAAGAGAAAAACACAAAGCAAGAGGGTGTAGAGAAGCACTCTGCAACTTCGGGAAGCAATAAAACCAAAAGTACGGGCAAGAGCACGAAGATTGCCGCAAAGGGAACGGCTAAGCGTGTTCCGGAGATCAAGCGGGTCATGCCCCGAAAGGGCGTTCGTCCCCCCAGAGCAAAACTGATCAGAGCCATTGTCAACCTGACGGCCGACGAGCGGCTCAAGG
>CAMWQK010000132.1 GCA_947176445.1 uncultured Clostridia bacterium
GCTTGAAGTAGTTGACTGCCGCATTGACTGCGCCCGTGAGCGAGGCAAAGGTGAAGGGGGAGGAAGCTCCCGTCTTTGCTACGGTGATCCCGTCGCCGAAGAGTTTGCCCGCCGTCAGGTCGGTGTTGTGCGCTGCGAAGAGTGCGTAGTCCTCGTCGGTGAAACGGGAGATGTACGACTGCTTGTCGTTGGATTCGTATACAACGCGCTCGATGCCGTTCCATTTGAGGTTGTTCGCCTCTTTCGAACCGTCGCAGGACATGATGACCCAAACGGTGATCGTACCGTTCTGCCAGCCGCCCGTACCCGTCGCCTGAATGAGGTAGTTGCCGTCGTCCATGAGGTACGCCTGATTGACGGTGTGCCCGTCGATCTTCACGCTCTCCGCATCCGAGGCGAGCACGGTCGTCTTGACAGCTGCGTTGCCGCCATAGATCTTTTGAAGGGAGCGGTTGAACTTCTCCTCGTCGGAGACTTTGAGAAGGTCGTTGAAGATCGCAAGGAGCGCGCCCGCGATGATGACGATGGAGAGAAGCACTGCGAGGCTCTTAAATGCCGCGCTCTTGAAGAACTGTTTAACGGTCATTTATTTGTCCTCCTTTGCTTTCTTTTCTTTCTTCTTCCGAACGTAGCCGAAGGGGAGAACGGGAAGAATGAGGTCGATGAGGAACACGACGAAGTTCATGAGCAGGATGCAGAAGGATACGACTTCGATTCCCGTTGCCTTTCTCAGTCCCGCCGTCAGAAGTCCCAGAAGGATGAAGTAGATGATGTTGCCGAGCTTGCTCTTGGGGGTCGTCACGTAGTCGGTCGCCATGAAGATCGCGCCGAGCATGAGACCGCCCGAGAGAATGGAGGGCAGGAACATGTTGATGTCGAGATCAAGGAGCGATGCAAACAGTCCCGTAACAACGATGTAGAGGACGGGCAGATACCATTTGATCACGCCGCGTACGCACAGGTAGATGCCGCCGACAAGGAGTGCGATCTTGCACGTCTCGCCGATGCAGCCCGCAACGCCCGTACCGATGAGAAGATCGACGGGGTTGAGTGCGCCGCCACCGCCCTGCAAAGCGTTCATGAGCGGGGTTGCGCCCGTGACGGGAGTGCCTGCGCCCACTGCAAAGATTGCGCCGAAGTTTGCTGCGGGGTAAGCCGTCATTGCCGCAAACGAGATGAAGAGGAAAATTCTTCCGCCGAGTGCGGGGTTGACGATGTTCTTGCCCGTGCCGCCAAAGAGCATTTTAACAACCGCGACTGCGAAGATACTGCCGAGGATGGGCATATACCATGCGTCGATGTTGGCGGGAATCACGAGCGCGAGCAGAAGTCCCGTGATCAGCGACGTAAAGTCGAATTGCTTGATAAAGCGGGTAAGTACTTCTTTGGGGTTTCTCCAGATCGCATTCTGAATGATGAAGTATACGAACTCGGTGAGAGCCGCAGAGAATACGGAGAGGAGAATGATGACCGCTGCCTGCCAGCCGAAGAACACGATGCCCGCAACCGTTGCGGGAAGAAGCGCGATGAGCACGTCGAGCATGATGTGCTTGGTCGTTCTCTTCGTCTTTACGTGAGGCGCAGTCGAAACTAATAATTGATTGTTCATAGTGTGCCTCCTTATTTCTTCGTGCGAAGTTCAGCCTTCGCGGTTTTGATCGACTGTGCGAGCGGGCGGCGGGCAGGGCAGATGTAGGAGCATGCGCCGCATTCGATACAGCTTAAAACGCCGCCGTACTTGTTTGCGTTCTCGTACTCCTTTGCCGCCGTGTAGAACGCCGTCTGCATGGGCATGAGTTTCATCGGGCAGACGTCCGCGCACTTGCCGCAGTTGATGCAGGGCGTGGGCTCGTCCGAATTGGTTTCCTTCGCGGTGAGAAGCAGAAGTCCCGAAGTCGTCTTGGTGACGACGCCGTCAAGCCCCGTGAGCGCCGTGCCCGTCATGGGACCGCCCGCCACGTACTTGACCGTCTCTTCCTTGATGCCGCCGCACGCGTCGGTGAGCGCCGAGAGGGGAACGCCGATGGGGCAGAGCAGGTTTTTGGGAGTTTCCACACCCCTGCCCGATACGGTGACGACGCGCTCGATGAGCGGTTTGCCCTCTTCCACAGCTTCGCATACCGCAAGGGCGGTCATCACGTTCTGCACGTTGACGCCCGCGTCTGCGGGGAGTCCGCCGAGGGGCACTTTTCTGCCCGTGCAGCAGTAGATGAGGTGCTTTTCCGAACCCATCGGGTACTGCTTTTTGAGTGCGACGACGTTAAGATCGGTCTCCTCGAACGTCGCGATCGCTTCGGGCTTGTTGCGCTCGATGCCGATGACGATGTTCTCAATGCCGAGTGCCTTCGCAAGATACTTCGCGCCGCGCACGATCTTGTCTCTGCTTTCGAGCATGATGCGATTGTCGCAGTTGAGGTAGGGTTCGCACTCCGCGCCGTTGAGAACGAGCGTATCGACCTTCGTTCTCGGTTTGAGCTTGACCGCCGTGGGGAATCCCGCGCCGCCCATGCCGACGATGCCCGCGTCCTGTACGCGCTGCGCGATCTCTTCCGCGCTCGCGTCCGCAAGAGGGGGCATGAAGTCTGTCTCGTTCGTCTCTCCGCAGGTGATCACCACGTGAACGCACGAGCCGCCTTTGCCGTCCGATCTCTCTTCCACCGCTTTGACCGTGCCCGCGACACTTGCGTGTACGTTGGCGCTGATCATGCCGTCCGCTTTGCCGATGAGCTGACCGCGTTTGACCGTGCTACCGGCTTCCACCACGGGCGTGGCGGGCTTGCCGATGTGCTGGCGCAACGGGATCGCTACTTCGACCGCGCCCGTGAGCGTCTCAATGGGCGCAGCGGCGGAGAGAGCCTTTTCGTCGTGGATATGTACGCCACGCCCGAAAAACTTTCCTTTCGTTGCTTTCATTCAATCCTCCGTTTCTTGATTTTGCTTTTTTATTTCCTTCCCGCCTATGATCTTTGAAAAATAGGCAAGGGGAATGCCTTTGATAATGAAGATGACCGCGAACCCGACGATGATCCCCGCAAGCACACCGATGAGCGCGAGGTAGGGTAGATACCCCATGATAAGAGTGGTGCCCGTCAGACCGCAGAACACGAGACACTGCACGCAGTTGTGCGCCACGGCGGAAAATACGCTTGCGCAGAGCAGACTGATGTGCGGGAATGCGAGAAGCAAGAGGCGCGATAAAACGACGCTTGTGATCCCCGCGGAGAAGCTGTACAGAAGTGCGGAGACGTTCCCCGCAAACAGACTGCCGAGGACGGTGCGCGCCGTTACGACGAGGAGCGCCTCGGGCAAGCCGAACACGACGAGCGTTAAGAGGGAGAAGATATTCGAGAGCCCCATCTTCGCGCCCGGAAAAAAGAGGGGAGGGAGCAGACCTTCGATCATGAATGCGATAAGACCGAGCGTCGTCAAAAGTGCGAGCGTGGCGATCTTTTTTGCGTTGATCTTCAAGGCGCATTCCTCCTTATTTTTTTCACACGTTTAACATTATAATATAACGCGCGTGTAATGTCAATCGGATAACAGAAAAAAGAGGTGTGCATTTTCCGAAAAAAGAGAAAAAATTTGCCCGTGCAAGTCAGCATTTGACAAGTTTGTCTCTTTGTGGTATACTGTGATTAGTTTAGATTCGTTTAGGCAATCATCTTCCCGTAAGGAGGAGATTATGGAAAAAATTTATTCCGTTGCGATCGTAGGCGGCGGTATCGCGGGC
>CAMWQK010000133.1 GCA_947176445.1 uncultured Clostridia bacterium
GTGCGTGCCGTCCGTCGGCATCGGCGTGAGCGCCGTATCGTCCGTGCGGTACTTCCAGTCATATCTGTTTAACCCCGCGCCCGACGCGCCGACCACGAACTTCTCGTTGTTCATCGTATTGATGACGTTCGTGAGATCGTAGTTATCGTCATGCACGCCGCCGTAAAATTCAAACGTAATGGGATAGTGACCGGGCACGTATGCCCCGCCGAACACACTCGCATCGAGCACGAACTCCTGCGTGCCGTCCGCATTATCCGTGAGCGGCTTGGTGAGGGAATACGTAGTATCTTCGTCCTTCGTGATCTTCGCCTGCAAGTTGACAATATCCGCGGACGTGCTTGCGCCGTCTCCCGCATAAATCCCGCTGATCGTAAACGTCGCCGTATTCGTCGTATCGTCCGCGCTCCAGCTCAGCGTACCGCCCGCGGGGTCGGTCACGTAAACAACGGAAAGCTTCTTCTTTTCGACGGTGAAGGTGATCTCCTTTGCTCCCGCGTCCTTCCACTCGTAGTTATCCGTCTCGGTAATGGTGAAGGTCGCCTTATACTCGCCCGCATTTCGCACGCCGATCTCTACCGAACGGTTATTCAGCGGATTCGTGCTCGCGCTCTCGTTCGCGCCCCATCCGCCCGTCTTTGCTACCGTGACGGACATCGGATTGCGCGGCGGCGGATTACTTCCGAACAGCGTACAAGCTGTGGTAATATAGTTATTTGCCGTAAATATGATCGGCTCGCCGGTATACGTAATGCTCTTCGTGCCCATGCCCGGCGTCTCTAACTTGTATTTGTTGACGGTGACTTTGACCTTCGTCGTGTCCGTTCCCGAATCGCTGAACGCCCAACGCTTTGTCGTACTGCCGGTCATCAGCTTACTCTTAAAGGTGATTTCATACTCGCCCGCATCGGTGATCGTCGCCGAAGTCGCGGTAAACGTCGCGGCGTCATACGCCGTGCCGCCCGTGCGCGCAATCCCCGTGATCTCCATCTTCACCGTGTCGAACCCGTTGAAGTTGATCGTCTGTGCCGCACTATTGTAGGTATACGTTCCCTGTACCGTCGGAGCGTCGACAAATTCACTAAGAATTTTCGTGAGATTTAAGTGGATTGCGGGACGCACGCCATAAGTCGCGCTTGGATTTGTGTAATAAGCGGAACTCGAATATGATCCGGCACTCCGCAAATAAATGATATCGTGATAGGCACCACCGCCACCCGTTCTAAGCCAGGTATTGATCGTATTTGCCCCCTGAGTAGACGACACACTGAAATGCGGCGACGACGCACCGCACCCGATATCCTTACGGCTCGGCAACCAGATCGGGTCATTTCCCCATTGATGTGTATAATATCCCTTGCTATAAGTAAGCTCCCCTCTATCATCAAAAGTTGACGTTCTTTGTACGGCAACTTTATTGGGAACAGTTAAATATTGACGCAAGTCGCCCACGGTAAAATCGGCAAACTTATTTGTCGTAGTCGGAGTCGGCGTTACCATCGTCGGTGCACTTGAACCGCTGTAAGCCGTCGCATAACTGCTGCCGATATTCAGCGTCACCGCACGAATATAACTTGTATCGTAATTGTTGGACGGAGGGTTGACATTTGAAGAGGAATACGTTCCGGACCCCCACTGGGATACTTCCTGATCGGAGCTTGTGTTTGAATTTTCAGACCTTGCAAGCCAAAGTGTCATGATCGCATTGCCGTCATCATCACGTGCGAGGTAGATGGGTGCCCAGGTTAAATCTGCAGTACCGCCCGTCTTTTTCGTATAGGTGCCGAAATTTACGGTAGTATTTCCAAAAGCCGAGCCATTTTTTAACGCTGTCGCACTGCCTTCCGCAGTCTTCACCATTGTCTTAAAATCGGTATAACCCACCTTCGTCGCCAATGCGTTCAAATTACTCATGTTAAAGTAATTTGTACTCTTATCATAGATATTTTCGACTGTACCCGCAGGAACGGGATTAAACGCCTCGGATTTCACTTTATCCTGATATGAAAATAGTCCTGCTACGCATAGCAAGACACTTAAAAAGACGATAAAAAGAGCATAGAACAGGCGTACCCTGTTACTTGCTAATAACGAGTACCCCCCCCCTACGGTTTTATTCTCTTTACGGAATTTTCTCATCAAAGCCAATTCTCCAGTATTTGTTAAACTATATTATATCACACGCGCGCGTATGCGTCAACAAATTTTATAAAAATAATCGCGTATTGCACTACATATACGCGATTATTCTCCATTTTTAATATATGTTGATTGCGTTTTTCTATACTCCGTGCCGCAAAACGTAACTCTGCACGGCGGCAATCGTCTTTGCGTCGCGTATCTCCCCCGCTTCGATCATCTCGAAAACTTTTTTAACGGAAAGATATTCTACGCTTAAAAACTCGTCCTCATCGAGGTGCTGCGCGCCCTTCTTTGCGCCCTCTGCCTCGTAGATATAAATTTTCTCGTTCGTATAACCGGGCGTCGGATACAAAGCAAATAAGAGATTGAGCCGCTCGGCGATGTAGCCCGTCTCCTCTTCGAGCTCGCGGGCGGCGGCGAGCATGGGGTCTTCCCCCGCATTGAGCTTGCCCGCGGGAATTTCGTAAATCACTTCGCCGTAGGCATAGCGGAACTGCTTGACGAGGGCGACCTTTCCCTCATTCACGAGAAGGACTGCCGCGCCGCCCGAATGCTCCACGATCTCGCGCTTGCAGGCGTTTCCGTTCGGAAGTTCGGCGTCGTCGCACCGAAGCGACAGGATTTTCCCCTGATAGATATAATTCTTTTTGACTGTCTTTTCCTCTAATTTCATAATCAGTCTTTCAGTTCAGCTTTTCCGCGAGGGCGAACAGCGCTGCACTGCTCTCGTCCGACGCGTGCACGCCGTTGAGATAGTACGAATAGCCGACGAGGAGCGCCTGCACTTCCGGCAAGTCCTCTCTGCCGACAGCTGCATACAGCTCGGTGAGCAGAATTTCACCCGCGCGCTTTGCCCGCTCGTCCAGATCAAGCCCCGCAATGCGCGCCCGCTCGATCGCAACGCGCTCCGAAAGCCCGCCGAACACGCTCTCCTCTACCTTTTTCTGATAGCGAAGGCGCTCGCTCTTGCCGACTTCGGGATAGCAGCTTCTCACAATGTCGCGGAACGGACGCATCACGCGGTCGGCAAACAGCGCGTAACTCGCGGTGTAGCTCCCGTCCTCATAGAAATAGCGCAGAAGGAAGTCATTAAAGCGCATACTGCCGCTGTCGAACTCGACGAGCAGACAGAAGACGAACGCGAGGATATCGCCCCGCTCGGTAGGAAGGTACGCCGCCCCGCGCGAGCTTGCGCCGTCCGCAGGATACACAAGATAGGCGCGTTTCGAACGCGCGTAGTCGAACTTGGCGGTGACCGCGTCGAAGAGCGCCGTGAGCTCCTCGCTCGCTGCGATCGCGCGAAGCACTTCCCCCATATTTGTGTCCGCGAGAATATACTTGCCCGAGACGAGCTCGTCGCACGCGCTTAAAAACCGTTCGATCTTTGAATACTTGTCTTGCATACTTCCTCCGATGTGTGAGCAAAATAGATATCTTTTTCTGATCTCTTTGATATTATAGCACAAATTTTCATTTTAACCAATAATTTTTCCGAAAATATCTTGATTT
>CAMWQK010000134.1 GCA_947176445.1 uncultured Clostridia bacterium
ATTTATATCTTTGCATATTTTACCATAAACTGCCAAACTTGTCAACGTCATTTAACAAACTAATTGAGGCGGGTGAAATTTTTTATGCGGCGAACGGGAATACGCAACGTGACCTCCGCTCCGCGCTTTTCCCGCACGATTTCAAGTTTCAGCTCCCCGTCCGTCTCAAAGTACTCCTCGGCAACACGCCGAAAATCGGCGAGAGCCGCCGCCTTGCTCGCTCCGTTCATCTCCTCCTTATCCGCCATGAGAATGCTGTGCAATCTCTCAAAGTCCTTACCCCGCATAGATCCCCCTACAAATTGCGCTTTAATCCCCTGCGAATCGCACCCAAAAGCCCGCCGTACTTCTTCTGCGGATCAAAGAGCTTTCCCTTCCCGAGCGCACAGTTCGCCGCCAGCCATTTGAACGCGCGGCTCTTCTCCGTCACGTTATCGAGAAAGATCCTGTCTTCCTCGGGTACGATCGCAAGGAGCGGCAATTTGAGCATCTCGGAGATCGCCTCGGGCGAGAGCACTTCGCCGCGCTTTAACATATCGCCCCGCACGAGATTGACGATCAGCCCGACGTTCAGCAGCCGATAGCTTTTGAGCATGCCCGCGACCTTATCGGCATCGCGCATGGCGGAGATGTGCGGCGTTGTTACAAGGAGCGCCTCTTCCGCACAGCTGACGGCGCGGTGGAACCCCTCGGCGCTCCCCGAGGGCGAGTCGATGAGAATAACATCGAACGGGGAACCGAGCGAATCGAGAATGAGCCGAACTGCCTGCGGCGAGACGTAGCGGTCGGAGATACGGTTACTTGCGAGCGTATAGAGCGAGGCGTAGCGCGGATGGCGGATGAGCGCCTGCTTGGGGCGGCACCGCCCCTCTACGGCGTCCACCACGTCGTAGAGCGCAAGATTCTCCGTGCCGAGCACGACGTCGACGTTATTCAGCCCGAAATCGAGATCGCAGACGATCACCCGATACCCTTTTTTTGCGAGTTGTACGCCGAGATTGGCGGTGATCGTCGTCTTTCCGACCCCGCCCTTTCCCGATGTGATCACGATTTTTCTTGCCATAACACCCTGCCTCTTCGCGCGTTTTTGAACATGATACTACAAACGAAAACGCATATCAAAACAAAATTTGCCGAAAAAAGATAGTTCAAGTCGAGCAAAAATTTAATAATCGATGAAATTTCCTCTTGATTTTTTCTGAAATATACGTTATAATAGTAAAAAAGTGCGCAGGTGACAATATGACATTGAATGAATTCTTATCAACGTCCTATACTGCATTTCAGGCGGTGGCAAACGCTACCGCTATGCTCAACGCGCACGGATTTGAAATGCTCGCCGAACAATCGGCTTGGCAGCTCCGTCCGGGCGGTAAATATTACGTGACCCGCGGTGGAAGCAGCCTCATCGCCTTTACGTATGACAATGCAGACAGCTACAAGATCGTAGCAAGCCATACCGACTCCCCTTGTCTGAAGCTCAAAGAGAACCCCGTCATCGAGGGCGACTTTGCGCGTCTGAACGTGGAGACGTACGGCGGCGGCATTCTCTATACCTTCTTCGACCGTCCTCTGAAGATCGCAGGGCGCGTAATTAAGCGGAAGGGCTCGATGCTCGTTATGAAGAACATCGTAAGTAACTACAAGGTGGTCGTTCCCTCGCTCGCCATTCACATGAACCGCGAGACCAACGATAAGTTTGCACCCAACCCGCAGGTCGATCTTCTGCCCCTCCTCTCTCTGAGCAAGACGGAGCTGGAAAACATCACCGAGGGGGCGCTCTCCTATGACCTCTTCGCCGTCTGCGCGGAAGAGCCCTTCGAGAGCGGATACAATTCCGAGTTTTTGTCCTCTCCCCGTATCGACAATTTGACGAGCGTATATGCGTCCCTTCAAGCCATCATGAACGAGACCTCGGGCGTCTGCATTGCCGCCTGCCTTGATTCGGAGGAGATCGGCAGTCATACGCACCAAGGTGCGGCGGGCGACTTCTTGAAGAGCATTCTGACCCGTATCGCAAGCGGACAGAAGAAAAACACCGAGGCGCTTTATCGCGCGCTCTCCACTTCCTTCTGCATCTCGCTCGACAATGCGCACTCCCTGCACCCCAACCACCCCGAAAAGAGCGACATTACCAACCGTGCAAAGCTCGGCGGCGGAATCGTCATCAAGGGGCATGCGGGCGGCGCATATACGACGGACGCGCTCTCTTCTGCCGTCGTCAAGACCATCTTCGATACGGCAAAGGTACGCTACCAGACCTTCTATAACCGTTCGGATATGAAGAGCGGAAGAACGCTCGGCACGATCAGTATCGGACAGGTGAGCGTCCCCTCCGTCGATCTCGGCATTGCACAGCTCGCCATGCACTCCGCTGTGGAGACCATGTGCAAGGGCGATTTAGACGAGCTCATCAAGGGACTTAAAGCGTTCTATAACAGTGAAATTCAGATCACGAACAAGAGCGCAACCGTCGCCGCTTACAGATAAGAAAAACAGTAAAAAAGTACACCCCGCTATTGAGCGGGGTGTTTTTCTTTTTGTTCAAAATGCAAGATCTTACTTCCAATTCTCAACTTCGTTTCGATACGGAATCGCGGTAGCTGCGCCGCGACGGGTACAGGTGATGCTTGCCGCCTTGGAGCCGAACGCCATTGCCTCGTTGAGCGGTTTCCCGATTGCAAGCTCGGCGCACATGCCGCCGCAGAAGGTATCGCCCGCCGCCGTCGTATCGACGACTTTTACCGAGATGCACGGGTACTGCTTCACCCCCTCTTTATCGGCGTACTCATAGCCGTCGCCGCCGAGCGTCGTGATCACCGCGCGAATGCCGTTTGCAAACAGCGCCTCTTTGCCGCCGAACAGTTCAAGCTCGCTCTCGTTGGGCGTGATGAAATCGACGTAGGTGAAATACTTTGAAATCGCGCGGTCTGCGGGCGCGGGATTGAGAATGGTGACAAGCCCCTTCTCCTTCGCGCGCTTTAACCCATAGCCGATGACATCGATCGGGTTTTCGAGCTGGGTGAGATAGATATCCCCTTCCCTTGCCTCGCTTAAAACCGCATCGATGTCCTCTGCGCTCAGGCACGCGTTTGCGCCCTTATCGAGCACGATCCTGTTCTCGCCGTTCGTGACGATGATGACAGCCGTGCCCGTCGGCGTTCCCGCGACCTTGCGGACATGGCGGGTGTTCACTCCCGCAAAGGCGAGGTGATTGATGAGATTCTCGCCAAACATATCGTCGCCCACACAGCCGCACATTAAAACGTTTCCGCCGAGTTTCGCAGCGGCTGTCGCCTGATTAGCGCCCTTTCCGCCGCAGTTCACCATAAAGTCGCTCCCTGTGAGCGTTTCGCCGCCCTTGGGGCAGTAAGGTGCGCGAATGACCATATCGGTATTCAGACTACCAACAACAATTATCTTCTTCATAGTTTCATTATACCACAATCTGTATTTTTTTGCAAGTACCGAGATTAGTTCTGTGCCCCTCCCTTGCGGGAGGGGCACTCGACTTATCTTTTTTGCTACGCCGAAAATCCTTGGGAGAAGCTCAGCGCAGCCTGTGGACAAAATTGATTAGTCCTTCTTCTTTCTCACGATAGCAACCGTGCCGGCAAGGAGCGTTACAAGCATTGCGCC
>CAMWQK010000135.1 GCA_947176445.1 uncultured Clostridia bacterium
GTACTCGATCGTCTCCTTCGTCATCATCGAGCGCATGTCCGTTCTGCCCGAGGGGTCGCCGATCATTGCCGTGCCGCCGCCGATGAGAATGATGGGTCTGTGCCCCGCCTCCTGCATGTGCCGCATGGCGATGAGCTGCATAAAGTGCCCGACGTGCAGACTGTCTGCCGTGGGATCGAACCCGATATAGAAGGGTACGCTCTCTTTGCCGAGAAGCTCGTAGAGCTCGTCTTCATACACTGTCTGCTTTACAAAGCCGCGCGCGCGCAGGGTGTCCATCACGTTTTTCTGTTTCATAAGATATCTCCTTCACTTGTCAATAAAAAAGAAACGGCTTGCGGACCTTGCGCAAACCGTTGAAAGCGAGTTCAAGAAACAATTCACGCACAAAAGACCGTATTCGCAGCGTTGCAATACGGATAGGAATAAATTGCGTTGAATAATTCGCGTTTCATAGTTCTATTATACTCCCGCAAACGGGCTTTGTCAAATATTCTAAGGTAAAAATTTCCCTTATACCGCGGTTTTTTGCTCCGCCCCCGCGCGGCGGTATGCGCCCCGTTCGGCTGTGTTCAAGCCCCCGAGCGAGGCAAGGCGGAAGAGCATGTCCTCTGCCGAGCACTCAACCGTCAGCCGCTCGCGCAGTTCCTGTTCCCGCAGCGCCTCTTTTTTCTCCCGATACGCCCCGATCTGCATCTCCGCACAGTTATTCCACATATGATTTTCTCCTTTTTTCGTAGGTTATACCCCTATTTTACGCATAATACTTGACAGTAGTTGTCATATATGGTAAAATAATTTGCGAAAAAGAAAAAATTTTCGGAGAAAATTATGAAGTTTCAGATCATGCTTGAAATTCTCTTTATCCTCTTATCCAAGCGCAAGGTGAGCGCGGGCGAGCTTGCAAAAAAGTTTGAAGTTTCCGTGCGCACCATCTACCGCTATATCGACGAGATGACGATTGCGGGCGTTCCCATCGACGTGACCCGCGGCGCGCGCGGCGGCATCTACATCTCCGATACGTTCAAGCTGCCCAAGGGGTTCATGACGCGGGAGGAATACGCCCGCGCGATCGAGGCGATGCTCACCTTAAACGAGCAGATGAGCGATCCCGCCCTCTCCTCCGCAATCGAAAAGCTCTCCGCGCAGGTCAAGGCGGAGCGGCTCGACCTCACCCTATCGGGCAATATTTTGGTGGACAGCGGCACCTGGGGAGACGAGCGCAAATTCTCTCAAAAGCTCACAATCGTGGAGCGCGCCGTGCGCGAAAGAGAGGCGCTCGAAATCGACTACGTCTCCCGCGAGGGCGAACCGACCCACCGTGTGATCCTGCCCCATCTCCTCGTATATAAACAGAACATCTGGTATACCTACGCCTTTTGCAATACGCGCAGTGCCTTCCGCCTCTTCAAGCTCGGACGCATGCGCACCATCACGGCGACGGGAAAGCAGTTCGAGCGCATTCCCTTTGAACGGGAGGATATTCCGCTCAACTTCTGGCACACCGAGGAAGACGCGGTCGACGCGCTGTTCGAAGTCTCCCCCGCCGCCCTCGCCTATGCCGAGGAATGGCTGGGCATCGAGAACGTGTACGAGAAGGACGGCAAGCACTACGCCGAGGCGACCTTGCCTTGCGACGAGACGCTACTCGGCAAAATCCTCTCTGCGGGCGCGGGCTTTCAAGTGCTTGCGCCAAAAAGCCTTGCCGACCGCGTACACGAAGAAGCGCTCGCCCTCGCCGCACGTTATACCGAAAAGTGAACCGAGTATTGTATAATTGAAGTTAAAATGGACAAAGTTCTACCTACGGTATTTGACAGGTTTGCGCCCCTGCCGTTACAATAAAAGAAAAAAAGGAGCGTATTATGAACGAATTCGGAAATTACCTGTATGCCCTCAGGCGCAAAAAGGGAATGACGCAGCAGGAGCTTGCAGACGAGCTCGGCGTCACCAACAAAGCCGTTTCCAACTGGGAGACGGGCGAGACCTTCCCCGAGACGAAGCAGCTCGTTCCCCTTGCCGATATCTTCGGCGTGAGCGTGGATGACCTCTTACGCGGACGGGAGAGCGAAGCCGCCCCGCCCGATCCCGAACCCGCACCCAAACAAGACGAACAAAAACCCCTTCCCAAGAAGGAAGAGATCATCGAAAAATATCTGCCCTACCGGTGGAAGAAGAAGTTTGCCGTTCTCATCTCAATCGGCGTGGCATTGATCCTCGCGGGCGTGATCGCCGTTCTTTCGTTCTCCCTTGCAACGGAGAACGAGCGTCTGCACATTCTGGGCGCGTGTATTCTTCTCGGCTGCGTGACGCTCGGCGTAGATTTTTGTATGGTCGCGGGCATGTGGCAGGAAAACGCATTTCTGCCCGTCAGCGACGAAAAGTGGCATAAGAAATTAAAACAGTTTATCCTCTTCATCAGTTTGGGCGTCTCGCTCATTCTGCTCGGCGTGACTGTCATCGTCGCATGCAGCGCATTCGACGGAATGGAAGGCTTCTCGGACGCCTGGTATATTCCCTCGTTCGTTCTCATCGCCTTCGGCGTGGTCTCTACCGTCTACGGCGGAATTACGTGGGACGCATACTCTAAAAAGGTAATAGCCGATCTCAAGGGCGAGGACGCAGAGAATGTCAGACGCGTGCTCGATCACAGAGACGGGCACGATACGCTCGGCGGAAAAATCTGCGGCGCGCTCATGCTCCTTGCCACCATTCTCTATCTGCTCCTCGGCTTTGTCTGGCAGCTGTGGCACCCCGGCTGGATCGTGTTCCCCGTCGCCGCGCTGCTGTGCGCCATCGTCGGAATCTTCTTCGGAAAGAAATAATTTGTATGAAAAAAGACGGGCAAAATTGCCCGCCTTTTTATTTTATGTATTTTTCCGTGCGCACGCAGAGAACTGCGGCAAGAACGAATTTCACAAAGTCGGCTGGCAGGAAGGGCGTAACGCATATCGTGAGCGCATATCCCGCCGTGCACTTGTACATCAGCATGAACCACACCGTGCCGAAGAGGTAGCAGACCGACATACCGAGCACCATCGCACCGAACAGCATTCCGGCACGCCCCCACCTGTTTCTGACGGGAACGAGCTTGAATAGCCCCGTGATCGCCGTAAGAAAGAAAAATCCGAAGAGGTATCCGCCCGTCGGTCCGAACAGCACCGCCGTGCCCGCCTGAAAGTTGGAAAAGACGGGAATGCCGACGAGCCCCATCAGGATATATGCGCCGACGGCGATCATCCCCTTCTTCCAGCCGAGAAGCCCGCCCGCAAATGCGACGGCAAACGTCTGCAACGTGAACGGAATGAGGAAGATCGGGATCGTCGTCCAGGCACACACCGCAATGAGCGAAACGGTGAGCGCGATCTGCGCAACGTCCTTTGCGGCGCTCTTTCCCACGCCCTGCTTTTTCTTCTTTCTGATTTCCTGCTCTTCTGCCATAAACAAAACTTAGAGATATTTTTTGAGGTCCTCTGCGCGATCCGTCTTTTCCCACGAGAACTGCGCCCTTCCGAAGTGCCCGTAAGCCGCCGTTTCCGAATACATCGGGTGATTGAGATCGAGCGTGCGGATGATCGCCGCGGGACGGAGATCGAACTCCTTTTCGATGATTTACGCGAT
>CAMWQK010000136.1 GCA_947176445.1 uncultured Clostridia bacterium
TTTTTATAAGTGACAGCTGCTCGATTTTGTGTTCTCTTCCCATCATATCGACGTTCCGTTGCGCGGGTTCTCCTACATAAGGGACGATGCGCCGCTCGATATGAGAATGGACACGAAGGCGTCCCTCACTGCGGAGATCGTCGTCAACGAGTATCCGGAAGAGAAGCTCAAACGCATCTTGAAGGAATACGGCGAGGAGCAGTTCGCACATAAAATCGTAGCCAACATCGCAATAGCGAGAGGGAAGAAGCGGATTACGACCTGCGGGGAGCTGAAAAAGCTCATCGAGGACGCATATCCCGCAAAGCTCAAAGGTGCGGCGTGTGCAAGACAGACCTTTCAGGCGATCCGCATCGAAGTGAACGGAGAGCTGGACGGACTCAAAGAGTGCGTGAGAGATCTCACGCGGCGGCTGAAACCGCACGGCAGAATTTGCATTCTTACCTTCCATTCGCTGGAAGACAGGATCGTCAAGCAGGTGTTCCGCGAACTTAACGAAGACTGCATCTGCCCCAAGAGCTTCCCCGTATGCGTATGCGGGAAGAAAAAGGAAGTAGAGATCATCACAAAAAAACCGCTCACCGCGATCGAAGAGGAGTTAAAGGAGAATTCGCGCAGCAAATGCGCAAAACTCAGAATCGCGGAAAAAATTTAGCATGAAAGGGGTTGCCCCCGAATAGACTGATAAGGAGCAAAAGACCAATGAACGCGTTACTTGAAAGAGAAATCGAAGAAACTGCGGTAGAAACGCAGGTAGAAGCACGCCCCGTCGATACGACGGCGGAAGATCTGCACGCGCAGAGAATGCACGAAAACTTCAAAAGATTGCTCGGCGAGGCAAGCGCAGAGCCTGTTTCCGCATCTGCGGCAACGGAGACATTGGAGCGGGAGCCCGAGATCGCACCCGTGCCCGATGCAGCGGAGCGCATTGCGAGCTTTACGCGCGTCGAGCCCCTTGAAAAGACAAACCGCCGTACGCTGTTTGAAAACGTTACCTATAAAGACGGAAAGTTAAGCGGACTTGAAACGAGCGCACCCGTCTATGAGGTGGTCAACGCGCACGTGGAGACGCCCTACATGGCGGCAGCCGCGGAAGAGGCAGAGACGGAGGACTCGCTTCCCACCCGCCGCACGATGGAGACGCTCCGTCGCGATGCGCAGAAGTTCGAGCATACGAGCGCGATGGCGGCAATCAGCGCAAAGACGAAGGTCGTTCTTGCAACGCTTGCACTCGTCATCATCATGGCGATCACGATCATCTGCATCAACACGTCGCTGTTGAGCACGCTGTCCGCAGACATTGCGTCGCTTGAAACGCAGGCGGCAACGCTCCGCGCACAGGCAAGCGAGCTTCAGATGAACATCGAAGAAATTACCAGCGAAGAGAGCATCGTCGAGTGGGCGATCGAGAACGGAATGGTAAGATCGTAAAGTATAACCCGATTTCAAACCCAGTGCGGTTGATGACGGGTTTGGAGGAAATGAATATTATAAAGACAGACTATTCTTTATCTGTCCTACGAAAGAGGTTATTTGCCGTTATTCTGGCGATAACCTTTCTTTTTTGTCTTTTTCTTGCGCGGTTCTTCTACGTGCAGGTCATTTGGGAGGACGAGCTGGGCTACCGCGCCCTCGATCAGTGGACGCGGGAAATCCCCGTCATTGCCGAGCGCGGCAAAATTTACGACCGCAACGGGGAACTGCTCGCGGGGAACAAGAGTGCATACAGCGTGTTTGCGCGCGCAAACGCCGTGGAGGACAAACTCTACGCGGCGCAATTTTTATCCGCCGCCCTCGGGCTCAACTACGAGGAGACGCTCGCAAAGCTCGGCGATAAGAAAAGGTCGGAAATCACGCTCCTTCGCCATGCGGAGAAGGAGCAGGTGCAAAAGATTGCGGGGGCGAACATTGCGGGGGTCTACTTCGCGCGCGACAACGAGCGCGTCTACCCGTACGGCAGTCTCGCCTGTCAGACGCTCGGCTTTATTTCCATCGATCAGTCGGGAAGCGCGGGCGTGGAAAAGTATTACAACGAGTATCTTGCGGGAACAAGCGGGGAGATTCTGTACGAGACCGATCTCATCGGGGTCGAAATCGACGGCGCAGGCGTTGCATACGTGCCCGCCGAAAACGGGTTGAACGTCCGTCTTACGCTCGACTACCGCATTCAGGCGCTCGCAGAGGACGTGATGGCGCGCGCGCTCGAAAGTACGCAGGCGAAAGGAGTGCGGACGGTCGTGCTCGATCCCTCGGACGGGGAAATTCTCGCTATGGTGAACCTGCCCTCGTACGATCTGAACGATATTCCGCGCGACAATCTGGAAACGCTCAACGCCATGTCGCGCAACCGCGTTGTGAGCGATGCGTACGAGCCGGGCTCGACCTTCAAAATTATCACCGCGCTCGCGAATATCGAGGAGGGATTGAAGGGGAACGCCGCCGCGCTTTCGCTCAACCACGTCTATCCGAGCGCCCGAACGCGCACGGTGGACGGGACGACCATCAAGTGTTGGAGCGATCATAAGAACGGCAAGCACTCCAACCAGACGCTCACCGAGGCATTGAACAACAGCTGTAACCCGTGCTTTGTGGATATTGCGCTCTCGCTCGGAAAGGAGACCTTTTACGACTATCTGAAAGCGTTCCGCTTCGGGCAGACGACGGGCGTAGACTTTTCGGGCGAGGCGATCGGCATGCTCTTGCCCGAGAGCACGGTGCGGGACTGCGATCTGGCGCGTATCGGGTTCGGGCAGACCATCGCGATAACGCCTCTGCAACTCGCGGCGGCTGCGGCTGCCGCCGTCAACGGCGGTTCGTACTACGCGCCGCACGTCGTGAGCGAGATTTTTTCGGACGACAACAGCGTGCGCGAACGCATCGGAAAGACGCTGATTTCCAAGGTCGCGAGCGAGGAGGCGTCGCGACTCCTTGCGGGCATGCTCGAAGGGGTCGTCCGCGACGGAAGCGGCAAAAAAGCATACATAGAGGGGTACCGTGTCGGGGGTAAGACGGGTACTGCGCAAAAATACGAGGACGGGCACATCGCGCAGGGAAAGTACGTTTCTTCCTTTGTCGGCTTCTTTCCCGCAAACGATCCGAAGTTCCTCTGCCTCGTTATCGTAGACGAGCCGCAGGGCACTTATTACGGAAGTTCGGTTGCCGCACCGCTTGCGGCGGAAATTTTTCAGGGCATCATCGATACGCGGCGCATTGCGCCCTTTGAGCAGGAGACGGTATGAAATTATCCGATTTAACGAGCGAGTTACAGGAGAAGAGACTGACGGGCGATGCGGAAGTGTTCGGACTTTGTACGGACAGCCGTGTGGCGGAAAAGGGAGATCTGTTTTTCTGCTTTCGCGGCGGAAATACCGATTCGCACGACTGTGCCGAAGAGGCGGCTTCCCGCGGCGCGGCGGCGATCGTGTGCGAACGGGAGCTCTCCTTGCCTTGCCCGCAGGTCATTGTAAAGGACGGGCGGGAGGCGATGGCGCGGCTTGCCGCCGCCTTTTATCATCATCCCGAGCGTTCGCTGAAAATCGGCGGCGTGACGGGAACAAACGGCAAGACGACGGTTTCACACATGCTCGTCTCCATTCTCAACGAAGCGGGCATGAG
>CAMWQK010000137.1 GCA_947176445.1 uncultured Clostridia bacterium
CCCCGCTGCGGCGTGCGGTCGAGCTGTGCGTACACGTAGTCGCCGTCGTGAACGGTCTGCATCATCGATTCGCCGCTCACCTCTACCACAAAAAAGTTGACGCGAAGAAAGATTTCCAGCCCGAGAATGACCAGAATAAAAAAGAGTAAGATCGCACAGACGACAAGTCCTGCGCCGCCCTCTCTCTTCTCGTTTAACATTTTCGGTCTGTTTCTGCTCATGATCCCTCCATTATTCTCCGATGACCCGCTTAATACGCTTTTTCAACTCATCCGGCGAGAGCATGACAAGTCTCCCGCAGGTATTGCACTTGATCTTGTAGTCTGCGCCCGTTCTCACGACCGTCCAGAGCGTTCCGCCGCACGGGTGCGGCTTTTTGGTCTCGACTACCGTGCCGATCTCGTATATCAGAGCCATAACACGTTATTGACGAGTGCGTTGCCCTCAAAGAGAATGGCAACGGACGTGACCAGAGCAAAGTCGCCGAGCGGTGCGCCCGTCTCCGACTTGAAGTCGCCCGCCTCCAACACGATATTTTTCCATTTTCCGCCGCCTGCAACGTCCACTTCGCAGGCGTACTCCACGTCCTTGCGAATAAAGACGACTTTGAGCGAGGTGTCCGCGCCGGCATATGCGTCGAAGCGGAACATTGCCCCCTCGGGCGGAGCATAGCGCGGCTCGCTGACGCGGTGGCTCACGATGCCCGACGGCGAAGTAATGCCGAGTATCCCGCCGTAGCCCGCTTCCAGATGCACGTCCGCCTCGCCCGTATCGGTATCGGAGAAACAGTCGGTAAAGCAATCGGCAACCGAGCGCGCTCTGCGGCGATACTCTACAAATCCGTTGAGCCCGTCTGCGCTTGTATATAATACGCGACTCTGCGGGCGAGTGTTCACATACTTCTTTTCGAGATTGACCGCCTTGATTTTGGAGGTCACCGAAAAGTCGTTGGAATAGCGAACGAAGGAATAGAGAAGCACCTTGTCGCTCTTTTTATACACGTTCAGATCGAACGTTCCCACGTTGTCTTTGAGGTCTTTGGGGCTTGCAAGGACGCGCGTCCAGTCCCGCGTCTGATAGCCCTTGATGTTCTCGGTAAAGAAGATACCGCACTCGGCGATCTCTCCCCCCATGTCGAAATTGCCCTTGGCGACGAGCTTCCCGTTCTCTTCCTCCACGGTGACGTCCACCGGCGGGGAAATGTAGATGGAGCGGTCTTTCAGGCACTTATCGAGGAAGAGCATCATATCCGTGCGCGAATGGCGACCAATGAGCCCGTTCCCGTGCGCGGAGAAGAGCAGCGCCTTTTCTACCTCGGGATTGATCTGGCGGAAGGTATCGTATACGCGATCATAATTGTATTTAGGGTCGTTGACGGCGGAGAGCAGCAATACGGGACACTTGACGTAGGGCGCATAGCTCTGCGAATCGATCCCCGCAATGAAGCGGTGCCGCTCCTCGCTGAACGTCTTTTTCTCGCTATCGCCGAACTTATCCAGCCCGCGATAGGCAAGCCAGCCCGCTGCGCAGATGGAGACCATGCAGGAGAGCCCCGCATACGGTGCAATCTTAAAGAGCACTTCCCCGCCCGTACGGATCCCGATGGCGCCCACGCGGGTCACCGCGCTCTGCTCGCGCAGATATTTTGCGCCGTAGCGAGCAACAGCCGCCCATTCGTACCAGCTCGTCTCCCGCGCCGAAGGCTCGGCAAGATCAATGTGACTCCCCGCGCGGACAAGATTTGCATAGTCCACGTTGAGCGGATAGACGGTGTATTTGCCCGTTGCGTTTTCCCCGCAGTAGTCGGGGCAGAACACGGCGTAGCCGCGCTTTACAAGGCTCTCGACGAAGATCTCATCGACGGGAAATCCCGCCTCGAACAGCACCATGACGGCGGGATAACTCTCTAATCCCTTCGGCGTATAGTACTGTGCGTAGATCCGCACTCTGCCGCTTCCCGTCTCCCGTCCGTAAAATATAAGTTCGCGGCGGATGAAATTTTCTCCTTCACTCTCGGAGAAAACCGTCGCGTTCAAGGGAAGCGATTCGTCAAAGTCCCGCCAAAGGGTCACGGGCGTTAAAATCACGTTTGCCAAGTTGTTACCTCACTCTGCCTGTATTTGCGATCCGTGCTTCTCGGTAGCCTTCTTTACCGTCAGTTTACGGTCGATCCTGTGTTTAAGTTCCTCGACGTGGGAGATGATCCCGATCGAGAAATTTTCGCTTTTGAGCTTGAAGAGACTGTCAATCACCGTATCGACAAGCCGCTCGTCGAGCGTGCCGAAGCCCTCGTCGAGGAAGAAAAATTCAATGGGACGCAGGGAACGGGCGCAGATCTCCGCGCTCAAAGCGAGCGCGAGCGAGAGGGATACGAGGAACGTCTCCCCGCCCGAGAGCGTATACACGCCCCGCGCATTCCCGCCGTTGAAGTTATCCCCGACGGAGAAGCCCCCGTCGTACCGCAAGAAGTACCGTCCGTCCGTGAGCGTCAACAGCCGCCCGCTCGCATTGCGCGTTACGTTTTGCAGATACTCCTCCGCAACGAACTCCATAAATTTATTGCCCTCGAACAGCTTTTTCAACCGTTCGAACAGCTCCGCCTGGCGCTTCGCCTCCGCATGCTCCTTTTCGAGCGCACGTTTTTTGACGAGCTTCTCCTCGCTGTCTTTGAGCGAGGCGATTGCGAGCGTCAGCTCCTTAGTGCAGACTTCCGTCTCTTCGGTAAGCGCCGCGACCTTCTCTCTCGCCGCGTGCACGTTCTCTTCCGTGCCCTCTTTGAGATTTTCGCCCTTCAAATCGGCGGCTCTTGCAAGGAGCGCCGCGTACTCTGCCTTGAACTGCTCGACGCGCTGTTTGCCCGCCTCGGCGTCTCCGAACTTCTCCGCAAGCGTTCTTGCCTCCTCTTCCGACTTAAAACCGCCCGCTTCGAGTGCGCTCTTTAACCGTTTTTCGGACGCGGCAAGCGAAAGATATGCCGCATCTCGCGCCGCGATCCCGCCCGTGAGCGTCTTTTCCGCCTCGGCAAGACTGCGCGCCGCCCGATCGTTCTCCTCTGCCCTTTCCTTGCGTTCGCGCTTCTTTGCAAGCAGCTGCTGCTCCGCAAGCGCGAGCGAGGGCGCGTTGCCCTCCGCACAGAGTTTTTCAAGATCTTCGAACTCCTTTTTTAACCGAACGCCCTCCGTCTGCAACTGCTGCAGCTTTTCGAGGTGCGCGCGGTATGCGCCGTTCCTGCGCTCCAAGTCGAGAATGCTCTTGTTGAGCGCAGCTTTACGCTGCTCACGCTTTGCAAAATCCTCTTTGATCCGCGCAAAGTCCGTTTTATCGCCCGCGGAGAGCGCGGTATACTTTTCGATGAGCGGCAAAACGTCCGCCGCCGTATCGGGGTGTTTTTGATAAATTTCGGCAAGCTCTCCCTTGAACACGGCATACTCGCCGCGAAGAAGCTCGCTCTTTCCGTTTTCTTCCGCAAATGCGACGAAATTCCCGTCGCCGAGCAAGGCAAGCTCCTTTTCGAGCTGTTCCTTCTCCTCCGCATCGCGGAAGTTTGCAAACTCGTCTTTGAGCGACGCGTACTC
>CAMWQK010000138.1 GCA_947176445.1 uncultured Clostridia bacterium
TTGTCGGGATGGGTCGCGATGAACTTCGCCCCGCCGACGAGCAGCTTGTTGAACAGCTTTATCTTTTCAAACGTCACACTCGTATCGAGCGCGAGCAGGCACACGTCGGGGGCTTCGTCTACAAGCAGAACGCCCGCCGCCGCAAACTCCTCCTTGAGCCCGTCGGTTGCGAGCAGGTGGACGCGCGTCCCCGCGCCCATCTCCTTCACGACGCCGAGCGCCGCGATGCCCGAGGTCATCACCCCGTCGAAGCAGTCGGAAATCTCCAGACGTTCGAGCTTTTCGTAGTATTCCTTCTCCGATCGGGACGAATTGTTTGTGAGCGCAACGATCTTCTTGCCCATACGCTTGATCGTTTGCAGGGTTTTTTTCATATCGCCGATGAGAAACTCATCGTGGTACACCGTCCCGTCCAGATCGAGCAAAAACAGCTCCGTCTTTCTTAAAATTTCCTCTTTTGTCATAATTCCTCCATAAGTCCGAAATCTCTGATGATCGCCGAAAGCCCGCTTGGTACAACCTCGGGCAGACGGGACAGTGCGCCAAGTTCGCACGCCGCGTCCTCCGCGGCCATATATCTTCTCAGACGGAAAAGATACTCTGCGCGGCGGTCGGTGAGCGCATTGATTTCCCGAAGAAGCTCCCCGCGTCCACGTTCGAGCGCAAGCGCACGCCGCGAATACTCCTCCGCCGTGGGAATATTCGCCGTCAGATACCCTTCTGCGATTCCCGCCGCAAGAAAGCGCGCGGAATAGTCCGGAACGCGATACCTGCGCGGCTTTCCGCGCTTAAAGAACGCCGCATACAGCGAGGAGAGCAGTAAAAACGCCCGCCAGGGCGCATCTTCGCTCCCTCTGAGCAAGTTGGCAAGCGCCGCTCCCTCGCCGACGGGAAGCCCGTCCCGCTCCAATACGCGAAGGCGCGCGTTCTTTGCTATGATCTCCTCTGCGTCGCCCTTGACCGTGTCGAGCAGACCAAACGCCTCCTCGAACGCGTCGGGCAGTTCCGTGCGCTTTAAGATGGACAGCGCACGCGTCTCAAACAGGGCAAGGCGGCTCAGATAAAGCCCCGCAAGCGCACGCCCGAGCGAGGGCGTGATCGCCTTTTCATCGTACACGACGCGCCCGTCATTCAGTTTCACTTCTCCCCGCACGCCGTTTGTCAACAGCTGTGTCTGCCCGTCGAAGACGCCATAAAGCGATGCGTCCACGGGAAAGAGCACGGTGGGAACGCCGCAGATTGCGGCGTATCCCCGCGTCGCAAGCAAGGTCTCCCGCCGCCCCGATACCGCCACGCAGGCGATCCCGTCCGGCATACAGAAAAGCGGAAGCGCGTCGTCGCCGTCGAGCACGACGGCAAGCGCACGGGGCGAATGTACCGCCCCCGAAAAGAGCCCGAACGAACTGCCGTCGGAGACGAAGAGTATCTTCCCGACGGGATAGTCGTTGAACAGTTTTTTCAGTTCCGCCTCGCGCGCCGAAAAGCAAATTTCGGGCACGGAGTTCATCTTTGGTGCGTACGTGATCGCTTGCTGCATACGCGCCTCTATCCGTCAAAAAATTGTCTGTTTTCTTATATGCTACCGATTGCGGCTTGTCCGCTTATAGCCCTGCGGCGAGGCAGATCCCGTTCACCGCATAGCCCACCGCGATGCCGATGAGAAACGTCAGCGCAAGCAGAATGATATTTTCCCGCCAGACGCGCCCGCGCTTAAAGAGCACGACGAACCCGAGCCCCGCGTTGGTGAGAAGCCCCGCGACCATAGAGCCGAAGGCAATGCCGCCCATGACGTAGGACTCCGCAATCACCACGCTCGACGCGCAGTTGGGGATCATGCCGATCGCCGAGGCGATGAGTGGCTGATACCACAGCCCCGCCTGTAAAAATCCGATGACGTTCTCTTCGCCCGCAAGATAGAACAGCGAGCCGAACGCAAGATTGACGAGGAACACGAACAGCGAGATTTTAAGCGCATGCAGGAGCGGCGACAGAAAATAGACCTGAACATTCCCCTTATGCCTGTGCTCACATGTGTGAAATTCCTCATGCGTATGCGCTTCATGCACGTGATCGCCGTGTTCTTCCTCATGTTCATCGTCGTGCATATGCGCGTGCGCTTCTTCGTGTTCGTGCACGTATTCTTCGAGCGGTTGTAGCGGTGTTTTACGGCGTTTTACGATCTGATCGAGTGCATATCCCACACCGATCCCCACAACAAACTTGATTGCACACAGCGTACAGATCGCGATCGCCTTGTGCGCCCAGTCAAGCGGCGACGTGAGCAGAACGAGAAACGCCTCGTCGCTCGTGGCAAGAAATACGGCAATCAGCGTGCCCACGGTGATATAGCGCTTTTCATAGAGCTTTGCCGCCATTACCGAGAAGCCGCACAGCGGGATCAGTCCCGTCGCCGCCCCGACGAGGGGCGCGGCTCTGCCGCGAAGGGCTTTGAGCGGCTGACCGATCTGCGTTTTATGTTCGAGGGCTTCGATCAATATGTAAAGTACGAGGAGGAACGGCAACAATTTCAACGTGTCTAAAAACGCGTCGAGCAAAACATCTGCCATAAAAAAACCTCCTCGTTATTTTGGGTTTCATCATACCGCATTTGTGAAAATTTGTCAATCGATTGAAAGGGTAATTATATCAACCCTCAAAAAGCCCGTGCTTGGCTTAGAGCCGAGAAAGACAAGGCGCGCAACCATCCTTATGCGCGGCTTAGAAACGAGCAAGACGAGGCGCGTGCGGCTTTTGCGCAGGGAGTTTACTAAGCGTAAATGACCAAGCAAAAACGCAAACGCAACAAAGTATTGCGAAGTTTATAAAACGTGCAAAAAGAGGAATGCCAAATCGGCATCCCTCTTCCTTCGTTTTCATTCAATTACTTCTTCTTCGTGGAAGTAGGCTTATTTGCAGGCTTTGCTGCGGGCTTGCTTGCAGGCTTCTTTGCAGCGGGAGCCTTTGCGGGCTTCTCTGCGGGAGCTTCTGCGGGTGCGAGTTCCTCGGGAGCGGGAGCTTCAGGGGCAGGTGCCTCGACAGGAGCTTCTACCGGCGTCACGACGGGCTCTTCCACGACGGGAGCCGCAATGGGAGCCTCTGCAACGGGCGTCTCAACAGGAGCCTCGACAGGCGCTTCTGCGGGCGCTGCGCCGCTCTCTGCCTGCTTTGCAGCGTTGATTCTTGCCATCTTCTCGTCGCGCTTCTGCTGCTTCTTCATCTCCTTGGTGATGACGCGGGCAGCTTCGATCTGCGCCTTCATCTCCTGCGGTGTAGGAGGTACGAATGCAGAGCCCTCTGCGTTCTCGGGAATGACGTCGTAGTGCTCGTCGCGCTCGAGCATCGTCGCTTCCGTCTCACCGTCGAAGAGGTGAATGTGGTGTGCGTCGAATGCGAGCTCAACGACTTCGCCGAGGTTGACGACCGCACGCGAAGAGATCTTAGCGATCATCTGTGCCGCATTGTCGACGACGGTATTTCTGTCGTTCATATAGTCGAGGTCGCAGTAGATCTGCGTTTCTTCACCGAGTTTTTCGAGGACTTCGATCTTCGACTTGACGACCTTCT
>CAMWQK010000139.1 GCA_947176445.1 uncultured Clostridia bacterium
CATCTGTTATTCTAAATAATGAAAAAACGGGCGAATGCCCGTTTTTTATTTGATATTCAAAACTGTTTACTGAATCTGAAATCTTCGAAGAAGTGCCGCATTGCCGATGGCTCGTCCGCCGCCGAGCACGACCGACATCTGCGGATCGCCCGCTGCGTGCGCTTCCATCTGCAATTTGTTGCCGACGTACTCCGCAAATCCCGCAAGGGCGCAGATTCCGCCCGAGAGATAGACACCGTTCTTGCACATTGCCGCAGACACCTCCGCGGGCAGTTTTTTGAGCACAAGCTCCGCATATTCCACGATTTTATCGACGTAGATACGAATGGGAAGCGCGATATCGGGCGAGGAGACGGACACCGAGCGGGGTTTGCCCGTGGTGATATCCCGTCCGTTGACGATCATGCTCTGATTGTCGTACTCGACCAGACTGCCGATGGTATTTTTCAGTTTTTCGCTCGTCTGCGCGCCGATCTTTAAGTTAAACGTCTCGGCGATGTGGTCGATGATATGAATGTCCATATTGTTGCCGCCAACGTTCATCGAGAGCCCCGCGATGATCCCATCGAGCGAGAACGCAGCGATGCTCGAAACGCCCGCGCCGATATCGATCGTGAAAACGGGGTTGGATTCGGAGAGCGGCACGTCCTGTCCGAGTGCGGAGAGGTACGGCACTTCCGCGAAGTTGACGCGCGCAACCCCCACTGCCTCCGCCATGCGGTAATACTGATCGAGCACCTCCCGTCTGCAACCGCAGGGCACGCAGAACAGGATTTCGATGCGGGAAAGTCCCCGCCCCGTCACTTTCTCCAAGAAGTATTCAAGGAGCGCTGCCGCCGCCTTCTCGTTGACGATCTCCCCCTCGTATACGGGAAAGACGACGTCCGTCTCCGAAGCGGTCTTGCCGAGAAGCCGTTTAGCCTCGTTTCCGAACGCGCGGATCTCGCCGTTTTCCGAAGTGGTAACGCAAGTTGCCTCGGCGAGCACGATCCCGCTCCCCAGCTTATAAATTTTCGTTGTCGACGTGCCGAAGTCAACGGCAAGTTTTAACATATGTGTACCTCCCTGAAAAGTGCGCTCACTCGCTCTACGGGCAAGCCCACTACGTTGGAATAGCTCCCCTCAAACGACTTCACGAGCGGATATCCGTCCTGGATACCGTATGCACCCGCCTTGCCGAAGCAGAGCCCGCTTGCAACATAGCGCGAGATTAAATCCTCGTCAAACTCGTTGAAGGTGACCTTCGTCTCTTCGCAAAAGCTCCTGACAAACCCTTCGAATACGAGACAGACGCCCGTATAGACGCTGTGCGTCTTTCCGCTGAGTAGCCGCAACATTTCCTTTGCGTCCTCCGCCGATTTGGGCTTGCCGAAAATTTCGCCGTTTAACGCGACGACGGTATCCGCGCCGAGCACCGCGCAGTCTCTGTTATGTGCAAAGACGTCCTTCGCCTTGCCCTCGGCAAAGCAAATTGCCATTTTATATGCGGAAAGCCCCTCCGCAGTTTCTTCAAACGCAGAGGGAACTATATCGAATTTCAAATTGGTCTGTGCAAGCAGTTCGCGCCGCCGCGGCGACGCACTCGCAAGTAGCAACCTCATACGCTAAAAGTTTCGAACGATTTGTTTTGCAAGAACGGCAAAACAAATACGTTCGAGGAAATGTGCCTTTATTGCTATTCTTAGGTCATTGTCATTCTTCATCAACAGACAACAAGCGCAAAGGGTTGCGCAAATTGAGGCGTGCTGCGGAAAAGTGTGATTTTCCTTGCACCGTAAATTTGAGAAAATTTATAAGATTTCTAAATTCTTTTTGAAGGAGCGTTTGAATTCGACGCCGGCGAGCATTGCCTGACGGATTTCGAGCGCAGCGTCGCCCGTGATCTCCGTCTTCATGATGACGGAATCGCCCAAAACGTCGCAGTTGATGCCGCTCACGACGCCCATGCCGCTCCGATCGAGGCTCTCCGCAATGCGAAGGAGCACGCCGAGCTTTTTGACGACGTCAAGATCCTCGTCCGTAATGATATCCTTATACTGCGCCCAGTCGGTAGCGGTGATCTCTTCCTTTCTGTGGCAGCCCGCCACGAACGCCGCAAGCACGATCTCGCGGTGCGTCGCGCCGTAAATGCTCGAACTGAGAATAATATATCTGCTGTGCTTCTGATGGTCGTAATAGCGTACGCGCATGCCGCAGTCGTGCAGGCTCGCCGCGATCTTTAATACTTTGAGGTATGCGCGCGGGAACTTGTGCAGAACGCGGAGCTGTTTGAAGAGCTGAACGGAGAGCTTGACGACGTGTTCGATGTGCTTCTCGTCGCAGCCGTAATATTTAATGAGTGTGTTGAGCGAATAGCCGAGCACGTCCGACAAAGGCCGCTCCACCGTGATGGGCAACGCCTGATTGAACATGAGCCCCTCGCGGAGGCCCGAACCGCCCGTGACGAACGACTCGATGTGCAGATAGTCGGTAAACGCCTTGATGATCGCCATTGCCGCGGGCATGATGTCCGCACGCTCGGGCGAAAGTCCGCGAATGCGCTTGCGCTTCTCCACGTCGAGCACGCGCGCCATCTCGTACACCGCCGTGAAATCGTCTACGGCGAAGGTGTAGTTGTGCACGGTGTTGAGCGGGTACTTGCGCACCAGCTTGTTCATTTTATACAGACTGCGGAAGGAGCCGCCCACGCCGATCATCTGAACGTCGGGGTCGATCTCCGCAAGCCAGTCGATCTTTTTGAACTGTTCGGTGAAAAATTCCTCGATCTTTGCCGTCTGCTCCTTGGGGCTGACGCCGTCGTCGTTGAAGAGATCAGTGAGCGTCACTGCGCCGAAGGGCAACGTTACGTAGTTGAGAATGGTACGGCGGTTATAGTAGACGATCTTGGTGCTGCCGCCGCCGATTTCGAGGATAACGCCCTTGGGAATATCCATAGAATTGATGACGCCGCGATAGACGAGCGTCGCCTCCTCCTCTTCGGAGAGCACGGTGACGCGAATGCCGCAGGTCGCCTGAATTTCGTCGAGGAAGGAGCGCTGGTTCTTCGCCCTGCGCACCGCCGCCGTCGCAACGGCAATGATCCGTCCGACGCCGCTTGCGTCGCACAGCCGCTTGAACATTTTTAAGGTTTTGATCGTTTCCGCAACGCGCTGGGGCTTCAGAAAGCCGTCTCTGTCCATGTCGTGCCCGAGGCGGACGCTCTCTTTGAGCTCGTCCTCGACCATGAAATACCCCTCCTGAAAGAGGTTCACGATGACAAGGCGCGCCGAATTCGATCCTAAGTCGATGATCCCGATTTTTTCCATTTCTTTTTCCTCATTTCCCGATACGGAAAGTCCCACTTTCCCAGAGAAAAACAATAATCAATATACGCACCAATTTTAACACATGTTTTCATGTTTGTCTATACCCTTTTTGAAAAAAACTTTAATTTTTGGAAGATTTTTACGGGATTTCTCGACTGTTTTTGGATAAAATTGATATTGTGTGAAAATTTATCACTTACTTTTCATTTTCCAAGCCGCCGAAAACTCGAAAAATGACAAAATGATG
>CAMWQK010000140.1 GCA_947176445.1 uncultured Clostridia bacterium
GCAAGAACGTTC
This sequence comes from uncultured Clostridia bacterium, assembly GCA_947176445.1. Taxonomy (GTDB): domain Bacteria; phylum Bacillota; class Clostridia; order Christensenellales; family Borkfalkiaceae; genus Gallimonas. Next base: position 13 of record CAMWQK010000140.1, read on the forward strand.
CCATAACGATCGCACCGCGTGAGGTCACGCTTACCTGGGGAACGACGTCCTTCAACTTCAACGGCAGCGTTCAGTGCCCGACGGCAACTGCGGGCAACGTGATCAGCGGCGATACGGTCGACGTGACGGTTTCGGGCGGACAGACGAATGCGGGCACCTACACGGCGACAGCAAGCGGACTTTCCAACAACAACTATAAACTTCCCGAAAGTGTGGAGATGGCATACGTCATCAACAAGGTCGATATCACGCTGAGCATTACGTCCACAAAGGCGCAATACGGCAAGACGCTGGCTCTTACGGTGAGCGGAAACATCGGCAATGCGGAGATCACCTGGTCGTTCGCTGAGGAGACGACGCTCGCAAGCATTACGGGCGACTCGCTCATCCCGCTCGGCGTCGGTACGGTCAAAGTCAAGGCTGTTGCAGCCGACACGATGAACACCAATGAAGCGACGGCGACGGCGACGATCACCATTGAAAAGGGCACGCTCGAGCTTGCATTTGCCGATATCAGCGCAATGTACAGCAAGGATATGCTGCTCGAAGTGACGGGCAACGTAGAGGATTCGCCCGTGAAGTATTCGATCAGCTACGGCAGCGGCGAAAGCGACGGCGCGGGTACGATCGACGGCGCAACACTGCACGCGACCAAGGCGGGCAAGGTGACGTTGAAGGCGCGCATCGAGGAGACCTCGTTGTTCAAGGCGATCGAGATCACGCTGACCGATTTCGAGATCGCGGCACTGCCCGTATCGCTCGAATGGGCATATCCTACGTTTACTTATAACGGAGAGATGCAGGTTCCCGTAGCGACGGTCACCAACCTTGTGGAAGGCGATAGCTGCACGGTGACGGTCAACGGGGAATCGAAGGCGGGCACGGGGCTCACGGCTACGGCAGTCGGCGTGTCCAACAAGAACTATACGGTTGTCGGCGGCGAGAGCATCACAACGACGTACGACATCGCACCCAAGCCGATCGACATTGTATGGAGCAACACGAACTTCCCGTTCACGGGTACGGTTCAGCATCCTACGGCAACGGCGACGGGCACGGTCAAGAACGAGGAGTGCGAGATCGAAGTCTCGGGCGGTCAGATCAACGCAGGTACCTATGTGGCAACCGCGGTCGGCACGAAGAATTCCAACTATACGCTCGAAGGCGCAACCAACCTCACGACGTCGTTCACCATCGATATGGCGTACCTCGACAATCTCGACCTTGAAACCAAGACGGTCAACTTCGGCGAGACGCTCAAACTTTCGGTCGTGGGCAACATCGGAACCGGAGACGTAAGTTACAGTCTGTCTCTCATCGGCGGAGACGACGGAAAGGCGCGTCTCGATGGCGATACGCTCATTCCCGAGCACGTCGGCAAGGTGCTTGTCACCGTTGCGGTCGCAGAGACGATGAACACGCACGCGAAGACGATTTCGGTGGAAGTGACGATCGAAAAGGGCAATCTCACCCTGTCGCTCGAAACGCTGGAAGTGCTCTACGGCGCGGAGCTCATGCTCGTTGCGACGGGCAACCTCGAAGACGGTGACGTGTCGTTCGCGGTCGCGGACGGTACAGACGGCGGAACGGCAACGCTCAAAGACGATATCTTCCTCGTTGCAACGCATGTCGGCAAGGTCACGGTGAGCATCACCGTGGCGGATACGGTCAATTACAACGGCACGACGCAGACCGCAGAAGTTACGATCAAACAGCTTCCCGTCGTTCTCCGCTGGGTAGTCGGTGAATATACTTATAACGGCGCAGAACAAGCGCCCGAGGCGTATGTTACCAACCTCGTCGGAGAAGAAGACATCGAAGTCACGGTGAAGGGCGCGACGAACGTCAGCACCGACGGAAACGATCTCGAAGCGATTGCGACGGCATTGACGGGTACGAACAGCGAGAACTATACGCTTGCAAACGGCGAGAACATTACGATGTTCTTCAACATTCAGCCGTATGCGGTCACGATCGATTGGGAGAAGGACGACTTCACCTATACAGGGTCAGCGCAAGCCCGTCAGGCGTTTGCAGTCGATGCCTTCGGGACGGATAGCTGTCCGATCGACGTAGAGGGCGCTGCGATTGACGCCGGTACTTATGACGTCAAGGCAGTCGGCACGGGCAATCCGAACTACGTCCTTAAAGAGGCGGATAACCTCGAAACGACGTTCACCATCAAGAGGGCGGATATCAATCCGGACTTCATCAGAACGGAAACGCCGTATAATACGGAGCTGTTCCTTGAACTCTACGGCAATCTCGGCAGCGGAAAGGTGACCTATTCGATCGACGACAGCTTCTCCGACTATGCGGAGATCGGCGGCGATAACGGCGACGTATTCATTGCCAAGAAGGTAGGTAAGGTCACCGTCACGGCGGTTGTCGATCAGACGACGAACTACAACGGTGCGACGGTTTCGCATCAGTTCACGATCACGTTCGGCGAGCGCACCATCAAGCTTCTCACGACGGAGACGACTTACGGAACGGGACTTGTCCTTGAAATCGAAGGAAACGGAGAGGGCGAGGATCTCGGAACGGTAAGTTACAGAGTTCTCAGCGGTCCCGGTACGATGATGGGCGATCAGCTCAATCCTACGGGCGCTGGTACCGTCACCGTCGAGATCACGGTCGGCGCAACGACGAATTTCAGCAAGACGGTTGCAACGGGTGTTGTCAACGTCAAGGCGCTGCGGATCGATCTCACTTGGGGCACGCTTGAATTTACCTACGACGGCAGAGAGCACACGCCCGAGGCATTCGTCGGAAACCTTGTCGGTACGGATAAATGCGTCGTGTACGTCAGCGGCGGCAGAACGAATGCGGGCACCTATGAGTGTGCGGCATATTCGCTCAGCAACTCCAACTACACATTGTCCGGACTTGTCAATACGACGAACACCTACACGATCGGTAAGGCGAGCATCGACTTTGATATTACTTCGACGCGCGCATACCTCGGCGTGGATCTCCCGCTCACCGTTTCAAGCTATCCCGGTGGCGGCAAGGTGCAGTATAGCATTCAGAACGGAACGGGCAGGGCACAATTCGCCGATGACGACCATACGGTTCTCACGCCGCTCAGCCTCGGTACGGTCATTGTAACGGCAACCATTCCCGAGACGGAGAACTACATCGCGGCTCAGGACATGAAGATGGTAATCATCGAGAAGAACAAGGCGAATATCGAGCTCCTCACGAAGGAGGCGGTATACGGAACCGATCTCGAACTCAGATTTGCCGTCAACGGACAGGAAGCGAACGTCGAGGGCGGACCTCAGATCCATGCGCTGTTCTTCACCGCGGATATCACGGGTATGGCGTTTGTGACGGATAACGTTCTCACACCGAGACAGGTTGGTAAGGTCAACGTCACCATTACCATTCCCGAGACGGCGGAATACGGCGTCAGCACCGTTACGGTGGAGCTTACCATCAAACCGCGCGAGATCACGGGGCTTACCTGGAGCAATTTCGAATTTACCTATAACGGTAAGATGCAGGCACCTACGGCAACGCCGACGGGACTTCTT
>CAMWQK010000141.1 GCA_947176445.1 uncultured Clostridia bacterium
GCGTTGTTTCGGGTAATGTAATAATTATGCCTGTTTATGCAGAAAGTTAATAAAAACAGTGGTAAAATCATAAAATATGTGCTATAATATTCCTGCGTGGGGATTCCTCACGCAGGTTTTGCTAAGATAAGGAGCAGATTATGGCAAGTATCAAATATAATAACCCCAACGGACAAAAGGGCAAGGTCACTTACAATGCCGATATCGTGAGCGGGATCGTCGCGCTCAGCTTGCAGGAGACGGAGGGCATTCAGCTCGTTCCCTCCAAGAGCAAGGGCATCAAGCTCTGCTTCGAGAAGGAGGGGATCTTCGTCGATATCTCTGTCATCGCGCAGTACGGCTACAATGTGCCCGAACTCGCGTATCGCATTCAGCAGACCATCAAACAGATGGTCGAGTCGATGACGAAGTACAAGATCGCGAAGGTGGACGTGCACGTGCAGAGCGTGGTATTCCCCGAATCTGCCGAGACGCACGACGAGCAGTCGGCGGACGCAGACGAACAGCCTGGTGCAAACGGCGAAGTATAAACAAACGACTGAAATTTCCCTTTTCCGTTCCGGCAAAAGGGATTTTATCATGAAAAGAAGGGTGTCATGAGAAGTGAAGCAAGAGAAGCGGCGTTCAAGGTAGTCTTTTCCGAACTGTTCCACGACGGGTCGGAAAAGCCCCTCAAAGCGTCCGTCTACAAGAAAGCAAATTTGAACGAAGAGGATATCGCGTTTGCCGACCGCCTCATTTCGCTCGTCGCCGAGCACAGAGAAGAGCTCCTCGGGATTCTTGCCGAGAAGGTCACGCGCTTTGCGGAATATCGGATCTATCCCGTTGACCGCGCGATCCTCTTGATCGCGCTTGCGGAGATCAAATATGCGGAGGACGTTCCCAATATCGTCTCGATCAACGAGGCGGCGGGGCTTGCCGCACGCTATTCCACCGAAAATTCCGCGTCGTTTGTCAACGGCGTGCTTGCGGGAGTGATCGGGTCATGACGCTCATTGACGGAAAGAAGGTCGCTGCCGACATTCGCGCGGAGCTCGCCGTGCGCACCAAATCTCTGGAAGAGAAATACCGGAAAAAGGTAGGGCTTGCGGTCGTGCTCATCGGCGACAATCCCGCCTCGCAGGTATATGTGCGTAACAAGATCAAGGCGTGCGAAGAGGTGGGAATCCGCTCGTTTTCTCACTATCTGCCCGCAGAGACCACGCAAAAACAGGCGGAAGAGCTGATTTTGTCGCTGGTTGCCGATAAAAACGTGCACGGCATTCTCATTCAGTTGCCGCTTCCGAAGCACCTCGATGAAAAGCGCTTGCTTGCGCTCATTCCCAAGGCAAAGGACGTAGACGGGTTCTCTGCGGAGAACATCGGCTCGCTCGCCATGAACGAAGAGGGCACCGTTGCGTGCACGCCGCTCGGGGTCATGGAACTTCTGAAACGTTACCATATTGATACGAAGGGGAAACGCGCCGTCGTCGTCGGGCGGAGCAACATTGTGGGGCGGCCGATGGCGCTACTCCTCATCAATGCCGACGCTACGGTGACCGTTTGCCATTCTAAGACGGAAAATCTCAAAGAGGAGTGCCTGCGGGCGGATATCCTCGTCGCTGCGATCGGCAAGGCGAAGTATATCACTGCCGACATGGTCAAGGACGGGGCGGCGGTCATCGACGTGGGCATGAACCGCGACGAAGATGGCAAGCTCTGCGGCGATGTAGACTTTGAGAGTGTCAAGGGGAAGGCTGCGTATCTCACGCCCGTTCCCGGCGGCGTCGGTCCGATGACGATCGCCATGCTCCTTTGCAACGTTTGCGACGCGTTCGAGCGCGCAGAGAGGTAATATGAAGGACTTTTTGAGTAGACTTGACGGATACGCCGAGCAGTTCGAGCGTATCCTCGGAAAATATTGCGCGGAGATGGACTACCGACCTTCGGTGCTTGCGGAGAGTATGCGCTATTCTCTGCAAGGCGGCGGGAAGCGGTTGCGTCCCGCGCTGTTTTTTTCTGCCTTGGAGGCGTTCGGCGGCAGTCCCGAAAGCGAGGGCATGCTCGCGCTCGCGCTTGAGTGCATTCATACCTATTCGCTCATTCACGACGATCTCCCCGCAATGGATAACGACGACTTCCGCCGCGGCAGACCGTCGAACCATAAGAAGTTCGGCGAAGCCAACGCCATTCTGGCGGGCGACGCGCTCCTTAACGAGGCGTGCTCGATCGCGCTCTCCGAGAGCGGGAAAGACGAAAATCACCGCCTTGCCGCCAAATGGCTCATCGACGCGGCGGGTGCGGCGGGCATGATCGCAGGGCAATCCGCCGATATTCTATACGAACACAGCGCCGAGGCGGGCGAAAGCGAGCTGCATTTTATCTACGACAACAAGACGGGAAAGCTCATCACCGCGCCGCTCGTGATGGCGGCGATCCTCACAGGGAAGCATTTTGCCGAGATGTGCGCCTTCGGAACGGAGCTCGGACGGCTCTTCCAGATGACGGACGACATTCTCGACGTAAAGGGCGAGAGCAAGGAGCTCGGCAAGACTATCGGAAAAGACAGCGCAGAGGATAAGCTCACCTGCGTGAAGGTGTACGGTTTGAAGAGCGCGGAAGTGCGGGCGGATCTCTCCGCAGAACGCTGCGAGGCGCTCCTCGAAGGCATTCCGGAGGACGTTTCCTTCCTGCAACAGCTCGTGCGCTACGTCCGCACGCGCACCTACTGATATAAGGATATATTATAATGTTAAGAGATATCACGCGGGAGGAGCTTTGCTCGCTCTCCGTTGACAACTTAAAGGAGCTGTGCGAGGACATTCGCACGGAGATCGTACATACCGTCGCAACGTGCGGCGGGCATCTTTCTTCCAACCTCGGCGCGGTGGAGCTCACCGTCGCCATGCACCGCGTATTCAACTTCCCGCACGACAAGATCGTGTTCGACGTGGGGCACCAATGCTATACGCATAAGCTACTTTCGGGACGGGCGGATCGCTTTTCGACCCTTCGTCAGGAGGGCGGGCTTTCGGGCTTTCCCAAGCGCGCCGAGAGCGAATACGACTGCTACGAGACGGGGCATGCGGGAACGGCGTTCTCCGCTGCGCTCGGAATTGCCAAGGCGCGGGATCTGAGCGGAGAGGACTATTCGGTTATCGCCTTCGTCGGGGACGGCTCGTTCAATAACGGGCTCATCTATGAGGCGCTCAACAGCATTCACATTCTCAATACTTCCGTTCTCTTTATTCTCAACGACAACGGCATGTCCATTTCGCCCACGGTCGGGAGCGCGCACGAGATTTTGGACGAGATGAAGCGCGATCCGTTTATTCGCGACGATATCCGCCTCTTCGAGCGGTTCGGACTGCAATACATGGGTGTATACAACGGCAACGACATGGAAGAGACGCTCTCCGCGCTTGAAGAGGCAAAGGAGAAGCTGAAATATGGCAGCGTCCTTCTGCATGTTTCGACGCGAAAGGGGCAGGGGCACCCGTTCTGCGAGAACGCGCCCGACCGCACGCACGGCATTGCGCCGCAGGGCGGCTCGAGAAAGAAGG
>CAMWQK010000142.1 GCA_947176445.1 uncultured Clostridia bacterium
GTATGTGATATACTGATTATGCTGTGAGGTGGAAATGCAAGAACAAATCGAAGCGGTACAACGAATGCAGGACTATATTGCGACGCACTTATCGGAAAACATCACACTTGCCGATTTATCTGCCGCCGCAATGTTTTCGCCGTGGTACGCAAGAAGGATATTTATCGCTCACACGGGGATATCTCCGTCCGATTATATTCGGCGCTTACGTTTGCGGCATTCCGCACTAAGACTTCGCGACGAAAAATGTTCGATTACCGACGTCGCATTCGATTTGGGATTCGGCAGTGTGGACGGTTATACCCGAGCCTTTGCGCGCGAGTTCGGGTGTAATCCCAAGCAATACGCATTAAATCCCGTTCCTCTTGCACTCTTTATTCCTTACGGCGTAAAATACAAACCTATCGAAGGGAGAATGAATGCAATGCAAAACGCAAGAACTATTTTTATACAAGCTGTCGATAAGCCTGCGCGTAAAGTCATCATAAAGCGCGGCAAAACGGCAACGGAATATTGGACGTACTGCAACGAAGTCGGTTGTGACGTATGGGGAATTCTCACGAGCATTAAGTCCATCAGCGGCGAGCCCGTGTGTTTATGGCTGCCCAAAAAATACATTTTGCCGAACACAAGCGAATATGTGCAGGGCGTGGAAGTCCCGTGCAACTATTCCGGCGAGATTCCGAGCGGATTCGAAGTGATCACTTTGTCCGCCGCAAAATATCTGATGTTTCAGGGCGAACCGTTTGCAGAACAGGATTTCGGCACGGCAATCGAAGAAGTGCAAAATGCAATCAAAAAATACGATCCGTCGGTAATCGGGTATCAATGGGACGATGAAAGCCCGCGTATTCAGTTGGAGCCTGTCGGCAATCGCGGCTATATCGAGCTTTTGGCAGTGAAATAATTTATTTCACGTTACGCCCCCACCGTCAAATGACCGATAAGAACTGTTTTGTTCTTATCGGTTTTTTATTCAGGTACTTGCAAAACTCTATAAGAAGTGTTATAATGCCGTTGAGCGTACAGCGAACTGCTTCAACGGGGAGGAACGATACAAATGAGCGAGATGAGAGATCTTTTTATTTCCTATTCCAACGCTAACAAGGAGAAGGTCGAGGAGATCGTCTCCACCATCAAATATTTCGGCCCCACCTGTTGGTTTCAGCTCAGAGACAGCAAACAGCACTTTATCGAAGAAATTAACGCGGGGATCAATAACTCCCGCGACTTCGTCGTCTTTTTGTCGAATGCGAGCGTCTCGTCGCTGATGGTCAGAAACGAGATCGCGCGGGCAATTTCCCAGCAGAAGAGAAACAGCGACTATTCGATCATTCCCGTTGTGATCGAGGAGCTGACCGAGAGCAATCAGGAAATTATCGAGCTGTTTTTGGGTAGTCTGAACTGGCTCTATGCTGATAAGTATGACAATTACGAGGGTTTGGCGCTCGCGATCTTCGAACAGGCAAATCTGACCCCCAGCAATACGGAAAGCGGTCAGAGTATCTATTCCACCGAGAAAGAGGTTGAAAAAATCCGCTTAAAGGCGCAGAATAAGTTCTTTAACGAATACGCCAAGCAATATTTGGACGAGGTTTTCTCGCATTACGAGAACCCCGCCGTTCTGGATATCGGCTGCGACACGGGCGACAACATTATGATGCGGTTAAACGGCAGAAAGTACCGTTTCCTGCTCGGCGTAGACAGCAACACCGATGCCGTTAAAGAGGCGAACGAATCTTACCCGCAGGATAATTGTGCCTTTATCCACTGCGACGTGACGTCGAACAGCTTTTTCAGGGATATCTTTTCGCAGATGCAGAAGTTCAGGATCATCGGATTTGATATCATCCACATCTCCGCCGTACTGCTACATCTCGGAAAGGTTGAAGAGTTGCTGAGCAACCTCTACATGCTTCTGAATGCTCACGGAACGATCTTTATTCAGGATGAAGACGACGGCATGAACATCGCCCACCCCCATTCCAAATATTTCGACGACTGCTTCTACATTTGGGAACATTCCAAGGAATCGGGCGACAGAGCGATGGGCAGAAAGCTGCCGCTGCTTCTGAAACACGCGGGCTTCAAAGATATCAAACTCCTCTCTTCCACCATCTCCTCGATCGATTTCGGCGAACAGTATAAGGAAGAGCTGTGGGATCTGTACTTCAACCCCGAGCTGTGGTCTACCGACAGCGCCGCATACTTCGATAACTATGAGGCGTTTGACCGCTTGAAGGTCGTTGCGCAAAAGCATAGCGAGATGAAAGAAAGCTATTTAGCGGGAGAATACTTTATCACGCTGGGGATCTTCTTCTATACCGCCACCAAAGATTAATTGTAATTTATTTTCGGAAAGAGAAAAGCCGCGCATCAGCGCGGCTTTTTGTTACTTCTTCTTGCTGTTGGTCTTATTCGTCGACTTGCTGTCGGTACTGCCCGTCTTGCTCTTTGCCGCCGTCTTCGGCGCGAACTTTTTCTTCGCTGCCGTCTGCGTCTTTTTCTTTGCCGTAGACGATTTTTTCGTCTGCTTGGAAGCGCCCGCCGTCGCGGTCTGCTTATTGTGCTTTAAGAACCACCAGGCGGCAAATGCGCCCGCCGCAAGCACGACTACGCCGACGACGCAACCGATGATAACCGGCGTAGGATCAAATCCGTCGGGATCTTCGGGCACGGTCGTTGCGGGAGGTTTCAGCCCCGCGCCTACCCCGTACGAGATCGAGATACCCTTCGCCGCATAGCTGTTTGCCGACTGCTCGGTGACAAACTGCACTTCGAGCATATTGCTCGCTTCGAGATCCGCCTTGATGAGCGTGAGTCTGCCGTCTTTATAGGAATCCGAATCGACGATTGCGCCGTTGAGGCGAACGTAGCCGACGACGTAACCCTCGTCCGCAGCGATATCATAACTGATCGTGCCGCCGACGACCTCGGTAATGCCGCTCTTGCCGTCCGTCTTGACCGTACCGCCCACATCGCCGTTGACGTACGCATAAACGTTGACTTTGCTGCTCCCCACCGCCGCACTGCTGTTCTTTAACTGCACGACCGTGAAGGGACTGAAGCTCTCCACCTTCGCAATGAGACCGTACTCGGTGATGATGACGGGAATTTCCTCTACGCCCGTGATGTTGCCCTTGTTATCGCTCTTATAGTGATAAATCTTGAACGTCGTGCCCGCGTCGTCGGGGCTGTACCCCTCGGGGAAGCCGAATGCGACTTGCAGGTACGTTCCGTTGGGAATTTTGGGGATCATGCCGCAGATATTCAGGTTGATTTCGAAGCTTTCCGAAGATACGACGTCGGCATCCTGAATGCCCGTGCCTTCCTTCAACACTTCGTCCTTGTTCTGCTCTTGTTGCGTATCGGGCTTGCTCGCCACGAGAATGAGCTGCGAACGCTGGCTCTCCGCAAAATACTTGCCGTCCGCGTCCTTGAAGTCGCCAACGGAGATGTCGGAATCGTCGAGGAGCAATGGCTGACCGAACACGCTCATATACAGTCTGCCGCCGGGCAAAATCTT
>CAMWQK010000143.1 GCA_947176445.1 uncultured Clostridia bacterium
GTTTCCAACTGGGCGGAGATCGGCATGGAAGCGCCCTGGAAACCGCAGAATCCGCGCCTCGACTACGTGCTCAATACGACGAACGAGGTGTTCCAGAACGTTCTGTGCGACCTCGTGCCCTCGTATGCGACGGAGAACGGCTCGCTGTATGTGAACAAGAACGGCAAGGCGCAGTACGGCACGCAGGAATACGACGGCGTGATCGTCCTCTATACGGGCAGAATGAGCGGGGAGGCGAAGAGCTTTATTCAGCATCTCGATCCCAAAAAGCTCGCCGTCTGCTCGGACGAAGAGGACGCAGAGACGGTCGCGCTCCTTAAAAATCTGAAAAAAGCGGGTGCAAAGGTCTATACGCAGATGCCGAAGAGCGACGAGCTCACTTCGCTCGCCCTCAAAACGTTCGGCGTGCCTGCAAATCGGTTCGGCGACGTCGGAACGGTCATGCAGGACGGCAGCGTGCTCTTCACGTCCAAGGGTAAGCTCCCGTCGGGCAATGCGCTCTCCGTCAACTTCGAATATAACGGAAATAAGTACTCGTTTGAGGGCTTGGACGCGTTGTGGATCGATAAGGACGGCACGCGCGCCATCTATCCCGCAGGCGAGCTGAAAAAGAACGGTAAAACTCTGTCATCTTGCGAGGTGCTTAAATGAAAATCAATCGCGCAAGCGGAAAAATCACCCCCAAAGGGTGGCTGAAAGAACACTTGAAACGGGATACAAACGGCATTACGGGCAATCTCGATAAGCTGTTTGCGGACGCAGGCACGGATATCTTCGGCGACAAGAAGGTCAAGCACGAAGAGAAGGGCTATTGGAGCTCCTGGTGGGCAGGCGAGACGCGCGGCAACTGGATGGAGGCGTTTATCCGCCTTGCGTTCGTCACGGGGAACAAGGAATTTATCGCCCGTTCCCGCGAGATGGTGGACAGTATGCTCGCGCATCAGGGCGCGGACGGATATCTCGGGATCTATCTTCCCGAGGAACGCTATAAGGTCACCAAGCGGTTCGGCGAACTGTGGACGCAGAGCCGCGCGATGAGAAGCCTTCTCTGCTACTACGACTATACGGGCGAGGAGTGCGTCTTGAAGGCGCTTATCCGCATGGCGGATAACGTCGTCGCGAACGTCAAGGAGTCGGTATTCGAAATTCCCGACGAGGACGGGAGCAAGGGGCACAGCCTCATGATCATCGACGGGCTTGCACGGCTGTTCGCAATCACGGGCAACGAAAAGTACCGCGATTTCAGCGTCTGGATGTATAGCGACTACTGCGCGCACGCTTCGCAGTTTATTCAGGACGATCTGCGCACGGGCAACGTGCTTGATCCCGGCATTCCCTTTGTGGGGCACGGACCGCACACCTGCGAAATGCTGCGTCTTCCGCTTCTTCTGTATGAAATGACGGGCAAAGAGGAGTACCTTCTCGCGTTCCGTTGCGGAGAGAAAAAGCTCGCAAAAAATCTTGCGATCTCCGGCTCCTGCAAGTCGGACGAGTTCATCGGAACATATCAGAGCGCGCTCGTCATGGAGACCGATTCGCGTACGGGTGCGTTCGGCGGGTCGGTACCGCTGCCTTCGACGGCGTACGAATACTGCTCTACGACAGAGCTCGCGCTCGACTATCTCGAAGCGGAGCGTTTCTTCGGCGATCTTAGCTATTCGGATAAGCTCGAATGGCTCGTCTACAATTCCGCGCTCGCGTCCAAGCATCCGAGCGGAAAGATGATCCAGTACCTCGGTGCGGACAACATGTACGACGCGTCGCACGAGGTCAACCCGCGCTTCGACTATTCGCCCACGCACGACGATGCGGCGGTATGCTGTGCGCCCAACGCGTGCAAGGTATTCCCCACGTTTACGGAACACGCGTTCATCGAGCGGGAGGGCACGCTCGTTGCAAATCTCTATCTGCCGCTCCGCTATGAGTTCGAGGTGGCAGGGGAGAAGATGACGATTGAGGAAGAGACGGAATATCCCTTCCGCTATACGGTCACGTTCAAGGTGCGCGGAAAGGGACGTTTCCCGTTCGCGCTTCGTATTCCCGCCTATGCAAAGCGTTACAACGTCACGCGGAGCAAGGGCAAGGGCGGCTACACGGTCAAGAACAACTTGCTCGTGTTTGAAAACGACGTGAAGGGCGGGGAGACGGTGACGGTGGACTTCTTCCCCGAGATCAACATGATCAGAGCGGTGGACGGAACGTACGCGTTCTCCTACGGAACGCTGCTCTTCTCCAAGGACATTGCCGCAAACTGCAAAAAGCATCGTAGCTATGAGGGCATGAAGGGCTTCTACGACTGCGACTACACGCCCAAAGCGCACGAGGACTGGAACTATACCGTTCTCGTTGAGAAAGCCAACTGCGAACATGGGGAGATCGAATATCCGGAAGAGGGCGGATACCCGCTCGACAAGGGCTATCCCGTGCTCTCGGTAAAGGCGCTCGACAGATATGCCTATCCCGTCGATCTCAAGCTCATTCCCATCGGCGCGACGACGCTTCGCCGCACGACCTTCCCCGTGTTCGAGGACAAGGAAGGCGTCTACAAAATCTAAATAGGAGAAAAAATATGAATTCCCGTGAAAGAGTGTTTGCGGTATTAAACGGAAAACCGGCAGACAGAACTCCGAATTTTAATATCTTAATGGGATTTTCCGCCCGTTTCGGCGGGCATACCTACCGCGAGTACGCGTCCGACTACCGTATTTTGTGCGATTCGGATTTGAAGTGCGCGGAGGAGTTTTCCATCGATCTGCTCTCGGCGATCTCCGATCCCATGCGCGAGGCGGAGGGCTTCGGGGCAAAAGTCACAATGCCGGAGAACGACGTGCCGTACAGTCCCGCTCCGCTCGTGGACGATCTGTACAACGTCAAAAACATCATCAAAACGTACGACCCGTATAACGGCAAGCGCACGGAACACAGACTTAAAGCGGTGGAGTACTTCAAAAAACACGGCAAGGACTACGCCGTCGGCGGCTGGGTAGAGGGCGCGTTTGCAGAGTGCTGCGACCTGCGCGGGATCAACGATTTCCTCGCCGACGTCGCCTGCGAAGAGGAGGAGGCGATCCACGATTTCCTCCGCATCGTCAACGAACAGGCGATCGCCTTTGCGGTGGCACAGGTCAAGGCGGGCGCAGACATCGTCGGCATCGGCGATGCGGCGACCTCGCTCATTTCTCCCGATATGTACAAGGAGTTCGCGCTTCCCTATCAGAAGGCGATCGTAGAGGCTGTCCACAAGGCGGGCGGCAAGACCAAGCTCCACATCTGCGGCAATACGACGAACGTTCTGCCGTACATGATCGAGACGGGCACGGATATCGTCGATCTCGACTGGATGGTGGATTTGAAGCGGGCAAAGGAGATTATCGGCGACCGCAATACCGTCATCAGCGGCAACTACGACCCCGTTGCGATCCTGTTTCAGGGCACGCCCGAGACTGTTAAGTAGAGCGTTCTCAAATTCAAAGAGATCGTAAAGACCAACTATATCTCTTCGGGCGGGTGCGAAGTTCCGAT
>CAMWQK010000144.1 GCA_947176445.1 uncultured Clostridia bacterium
GCTCGCAAACGGCAACTTCCCCCTCTCGCCGCCCGTGCAGGAAAACAGCGGGCAGGCGGAAGCCGCACAAAAAAAAGACCGACCCGAAGAGGTCGGTCAGTCGAACGATTCAAAGCGCGCGATCGAACAGTTTTTATCAAGTTACGGGATCTGATTTTTGCGCGATCAGCCCGATCGCTTCCAGAAGGAAGGTATCCTCCGCACCCCATACACGGGGTGCGGTAATTGCATTTGCGCCGTCTTCTTCCGTCACGCCGACGCCCTGAATGCACTTCCCCGATTTCGGCCAGTGCACAGTTGCGACGGTGAGTTTCATCACCTCTCCCGAAACGCTGCTGAACGAGGACTGCATGATGCCCTTTCCGTACGAGCGTGCAACGCCGGTCTCTTCATCCTTTCTCAGATAGATGTCGCCGTAGCCGACTGTCCTGTAATCGATCAGCGCGCCGATGAGGCATTCGGACGCGGACGCCGTGCCCTCGTCGGCAAGAATGCTCACGCGGGAATTTGCCGAAAAGTAAGCGGAGAAATCGTTCTTATCCGCCGTGAACGCAGTCTTTTTTCCGCTCTTGTAATTTGCCGTAGCGACGACGGGGGACGAGCCCTCGGCGTTTCTCATGAGGTGCGCGGCGATCTCCGTCAGGATATTCAGATACCCGCCGCCGTTGGAGCGAAGATCGAGAATGAGGTTGCTCCTGCCCCTTTGGTGCATGAGTTTGAGGCACTCTTGAAACTCGTCTGCGGCGTTGCCGTTGAACTCGTCGAGGCGGATATACGCCGTATCGGCGGGAAGTCCCTCAATGGGATTTCCCGTCTCAATGAGTTCGAGCTTCTCCGTGCCGCGGAACGCATAAGACATCTCGCTGTCGCGATAGTAGCAATATGCCGCGAGGTATTCGCGCGGGACAAGCTTTGCGACTACCGCACCCTCGCCGCTCACGTCAAAGCCGCACTTGATATAAAACATGCCGTTGGAGTTGTCGATAAAGTCGATGAGCGCATCTACGCCGCCCGTCTGCATTTCGTCCTGCGTATTCCCGTAGGCGAGCACGTACATGCCCTTTTGAAGTTTCGCCTCCTGCGCGGGAGAATTTTCAACGACGACGGCGAGCCGCGCATACGCCGTGCCGCCTACCGTCTCCTCGGTGACGGCGATCCCGTACCCTTCGTTCTGCCCCTCGCTCTCGCGGATGATCTTCTCGTATTCTTTCTGCGTATAGAAGCAGGAATAGGGATCGAGCTGGCTTTCGAGCGCGGCAATCATATCCTCGTAGAGTTTCTTCCGATCGATCTCCTGATAGTAATTGCGCTCCGTCATCTTCTTCGCCCAGAGGAAGGTGCGGAAGCCCTCGTCAAGCGAATAATAGTACCCGAGCCACCCGCCGACAAACCCCACGGCGAGCATAACGAGAGCGAGCACAATGGCAAGGACACGGCGCTTGATCTTTGCCGTGTCCGCTTGTTTTCCACTCGTTCCGTTCAAAGGCGACGGGGGTTCCGCCGCGGGAAAATCAAAAAATTCGTCCTTTTCTTCGTCCTGCCTCTGATCCATGAAAGCCTCCCTTAACGCAGCAGTTTATAGAGCACGGTGATGATGCGGAACGTGACCGCATCGGAAAATTTGCGGATATTCAGACCCGTAATGCGCTCGATCTTATCCAGCCGATACATAAGCGTATTGCGGTGCATGTACAGATTGCGCGAGGTCTCCGAAATGTTCAGACTGTTCTCCAAAAATTCTTCCGCGGTAGACAGCATGTCTTCGTCCTCGAACACTTCGCTCGCGTCCCCCGTGCAGAACTGATCCATGTATTCGCGCAGTTTGAGATCGGACACTTCCTCGAGCATCTTGACGAGCAGATATTCGCGGTAGGAATGCACCTCGCCCTTGCTGCCGAACAGCCTGCTCATGCGCACCGCCGTCGCCGCCTGATGGTAGGAGAGCGCGATCTCCGAAAAGCTGCTCACTTCACAGCCGAACCCGACGATGACATTGAGCCCCAGCTCCTCGTAGACGGACTGATTGAGGAACTGCGCAAAGTCGCGCGGGCTCTGCCCCTCTTCGCGGAACTTGACAACGGCGAGACGGGTATCGTCCATGCCGATGACCATGTCTTTCGTATCGGTGAGACAGCGCTCGATGTGCGCGATGACGTCGGCAAGTTTTTTCTCGGTATGCAGTTCGAGCGCATAGCACCCGCCCGTGGGTAGATTGTACTTCGTCATGAACCGGTACACGTACCACGCCCCGCCCTCGCCGAGGAGAATGTTCTTCAAGTAGTCCTCTTTCTCGGGCATGATCGTCTTGAAATCGGAATTCGAAACGAGGTAGGCGACGAGGTTCGCCTTCTGCTCCGCCTCCTTGCCCGTGCCGTCGAGAAACGCCTTGATCTTCTCGCCGCAGTATTCGAGCGTGAAGGACGTCTCGCTTCCGCCGAGCGCCGTCAGGCGCACTTCGAGCCCCGTCTTTTCGCGCACGTCGTCGAGAATGCGTCTCAACTGCAAATGAGCGTCGTTCATGTTTCACCTCAACTCTTTTGATGTTCGTATTACGCAATCATTATACCATGTCCGAGGTGAAATTTCAAGAACTTTTTTCGCGCAAAGCCCGCATCACGGTTATTTTATGGATTTTTCCCGAAAATAATTTATAAAAGCGGCATACCATGCCCAAACTGAGAGAAATAAGTGCAAAATTTTTCGTTTATTTTCGTGTTTTGATAAGCAATTATTGACAGCCGCTTTTTTTCGTGCTATAATATGGGATAAGCAGTATTGTGAGGTATTGTCCTTTCTTGCTGTTTCAGGAAGATTTCAGGAGTAATTTTTATGAGTAATACACAATACGACGACGAGTTGTTCGACGAGATCGACGAGTTCGACGACTACGAAGAACTCGGCGGCGGCGCAGGATTCGAAGAGGAGCACGAACGCGACACCGTCCGTTCGACCGGCTTCCGCATTGCGGCAGTCGTCATGTTCCTCATCTCCATCGGAGGTCTCTTCCTCGGGCTCATTTCCAAATGGGTCTCCTTCCTCACGCCCGTCGCTTCGGCGGGAACGGACGGCGCGCTCAACAATTCGCTCATGGGTATTCTGATCGAGGTCTTTAAGGGCTTGTTCAGCGACAGCGGCATTCAGCCCGTTAAAACCTTCTCGTTCAAGGAAGGGCTTCCCGTACTCCTCTCTGCCGTTCAGTATTACTTCTACTTCGTATTTCTGGCATGCCTGATTCTCTCCCTCATGCTGACGATCATCTCCCTCACGCCCGAACGCATTCACGAGGGCAAGGAGAGAGCATCCCGCGCGGAGCGCTGCGCCTACGGGATCGCGCTTTTGAACGTGTTCGGCTTCGGCGGAATCTTCCTCATTCAGATGTTCACGGCGTCGTCGCTTGTACACTACGTCCGACCGATGGTTGTCGACACAATCGACTTCTCCTCGCTCATTATCGCGATCGTGGCAGTCGTATTCCTTCTGCTCATCGCGCTCTCGGGCGCAAAGAAGCGTGAAGAGACG